>CAZLJB010000495.1:0-3265 GCA_964559195.1 uncultured Anaerolinea sp.
AGCAGGAGCGCACACGATGAAAGTCACCGTACTGCAAGAAAACCTTAGCCGCGGTCTGAGTACCGTTTCGCGCGCCGTTTCGTCGCGCAGTACCCTGCCGGTGTTGGCAAATATTTTAATCGCCACAGACGAAGGTCGCTTGCGCCTTTCTGCCACAAACCTGGAGCTGGGTATTACCTGTTGGATAGGGGCCAAGATCGAAGAAGAAGGCTCCACCACGGTTCCTGCGCGCACAT
This sequence comes from uncultured Anaerolinea sp., assembly GCA_964559195.1. GTDB lineage: Bacteria > Chloroflexota > Anaerolineae > Anaerolineales > Villigracilaceae > UBA5195. The sequence goes on from CAZLJB010000495.1 coordinate 237, forward strand.
TGTCTGACCTGGTCAGCACTATGCCAGATCCACAGGTCGTTCTAAGCCTGGATACACGTACACAGACTCTTAATCTGCGCTCGGGATCCTCTACCAATGATATCAAGGGCATCGACGCACAGGAATTTCCTCCCCTGCCGGTGCCGGATTTTGACAACGCAATTCAGCTTAATGTATCCGATTTCAAAGAAATGATCCAACAGGTTGCCTTTGCTTCGTCCACGGATGAAGCCCGTCCGGTCCTGATGGGTGTACTGGTAAATGTTGACAAAGACATGGTCACCATGGCAGCCGCCGATGGGTTCCGTCTCTCGGTTCGCAAAGCCACGCTCTCAACCCCTGCGGCACAGCCCGTCAGTGCCATCATCCCGGCCAGGGCTCTTCAAGAATTAGCTCGCATCGCTTCCGATGGAGAATTACCAATTCAGATGATTCTGCCAAAAGGACGCGGACAGGTGGTTTTCCGCATCAAAGATGTGGAACTCATCTCCCAATTGATCGAAGGCACCTTTCCAGATTACCAGCAAATCATCCCGCGCGGTTATAAATCGCGCACCCTGGCGCCAACGGCTGCACTTCTCAAAGCCTGCAAACAAGCCGAAATTTTTGCCCGTGAAGGCACCAACGTCGTCAGGTTGAACATCAAGACCACCGGCGAACTCCAACCAGGCGAAGTTGAAATCTCCGCTCATAGTGAAGAAACCGGGTCAAACGAAACCATCGTCGAAGCAACCGTAGACGGTATCCCATTGTTAATTGCTTTCAATGTCAAGTTTTTGCGCGAGGTTCTTGAGGTTGTAAAAACACCCAATGTGGCCATTGAAACTTCTGCTTCCAATGCCCCAGGAGTGATCAGACCGGTTGGGGATGATGACTTCTTGCATGTCATTATGCCGATGCACTTAGGCTAAGCCAACGGACTATTATAATTAATGATTTAAACCTGAAAGCGCTGGGGCCCTGGCCACCGGCGCTTTTAAATAAACGAATGGAAGATTAGACCCTTCTTCTCTTTGCGTACATTAGAATTCTTTCACATCCTGATGCTCTCGTAAAACCGGAAAATTTAATCCATGACCCTGCCCAATCCATCCAACGATCGTGTTCTCAATATATATCTGGCTTTGACTCAATACCCGATTTTGGCAGCGCGTATTCGAGAAAAAATGCGTGCGGCCCTTTTTTCTCGCGGTATCATCCTGGCAGATCATTTTGAAGCCGAGGTCTGGAAAAAATCCGTCGAATCACAATCCCGGGAAGGGCTGCACGATCCGTTTGGCGAGGAAACATATGATGTTTGGGAATTACGACGGGAACGCATCCGTGAAGCCCTGACAGATTTTTATTTTGCTTACAACTTACCTTATGAAGAGTTTGAACATCTGGTACGCCAAACCGTGGGAGAACGCGGCGAAGTACCAAATATGATTACTTTCAATCCAGAATTGGCTCCTCAAGAGATGCTTTTTGAACAAGCTGAAATGATAGAAAGACTACCCAGCGAAAAACGAAAACATCTGGACGCCCGGCTGCAGGAGATCAAGGTTGTTCTCATTCGCACCATGATCAGCGATCAGCTTTCTTATCTTAAGATCGCACGCCGCTGGTTCACGGTGGCTGATTTAAAAGAAATCCGCCAGCACAAAATCGGATACGGCAAAATCGGGGGCAAGTCAGCGGGCATGATGCTTGCCTATCGCATATTAAGCGAAGAAGCACCGCCCCTGGTAAAAGCTTGCTTTCGTTTACCGGAATCTTATTTCCTGGCATCAGACGTTTTTTACACCTTTATGTCTGCCAACGGACTGGTACATTGGGCAGACCAGAAATACAAACCAGAGAGCCAGATTCGCGCTGAGTATCCCATCATCGTGGATGAATTTACCCAGGGAAAATTTCCTCGAGACATTCTTGACCGCCTGCGCGCCATCGTGGAGGAATTCAAGGGACAGCCTTTCATCTGTCGTTCATCAAGTCTTTTGGAAGACAACCTGGGAACATCCTTTGCCGGAAAATATGACAGCTTTTTCTGCCCAAACCAGGGAACCCTTGAAGAAAACCTGGATGCCATTACCAACGCAATCGCGCGCATCTATGCCAGCGCTCTCAACCCAAACGCTTTGATTTATCGGCATCACAAGGGACTGGAAGACTACGACGAACGCGTGGCTGTGTTAATCCAACCTGTCCAAGGCGAACAATATGGGCGCTATTTCCTACCACACGGGGCCGGCGTGGCCTTCAGCCGCAACCTTTACCGCTGGTCCCCTCAGATCAAACGCGAGGCGGGATTCTTGCGGTTGGTCTGGGGCCTGGGAACACGCGCGGTTGATAATATTGGAAATGATCATCCACGCCTGGTGGCGCTCAGCCACCCACTTCTGCACCCGGCTTCATCCACAAAATTAATCAAAAGCTATTCCCAGCAATTTGTCGACCTTATCGACCTCGATAAAAACGCTCTGGTCAGTCTACCGATTGAAATGGTACTGAACCCTCGTTATCCTGCCCTGCGCTACATTGCTCAGGTGGACGAAGGCGACTACCTGACCGCAATTCGTACCAGTACGGCCGATACAAGGCAAATGGTTGTTACTTTTGATGAACTACTCAGGCGCACACCTTTTGCAAAATTAATGCGCGAAGCCCTGCATGTTTTGGAGCAGGAATATGACGCCCCGGTGGATACGGAGTTCACCGTAGAAGTCACCGATCCCCAATCCGTGCAGCCCGGTGTCATGATCACCTTGCTGCAATGCCGGCCACAGAGTCACATCGATGAAGAAGAATCGATCGGGATCCCTTCCGACCTGACCGAAGAAAATATCATCTTTTCCAGCCGGCGGATGGTACCACACGGGGCCGTAAAAAATATCCGCTATGTGCTGTATGTTACTCCGGAAGGCTATTTCAGCCTGCCTTCTCAGGCAGATCGCACCAAGCTGGAAAGAACCATTGGCCAGCTGAACACATCGCTCAAAGACCAGATCGGAAGAGCGTCGTGTAGGGAAAGAGTGTTCAGAGCCGTG
>CAZLJB010000496.1:0-3250 GCA_964559195.1 uncultured Anaerolinea sp.
GATAGCTTCAGGTGACTGGAGTTCAGACGTGTGCTCTTCCGATCTAGAAATCAAGTTAACGTTTCCACACCGTTCCCCAACGCCATTGATGGTACCCTGAACCTGAATGGCCCCTTCACGAACTGCCATCAACGAATTTACAACAGCGCATTCTCCATCATTATGCGTATGAATTCCAAACGGATGAGTAACCTTACCTTTAACCTGGCGGATTATCTCTTCGATTTCCCAAGGCATTGTTCCGCCATTGGTATCGCAAAACACGACGGTTTCGGCTCCACCCCGTACAGCTGCCTTTAATGTCTCAACAGCGTAAACAGGGTTGGCTTTGTATCCATCGAAAAAATGCTCAGCATCGTAAATTACATATTTTCCATTGGCCCGCAAAAAAGCAACCGATTGTTCGATTATCCTCAGATTATCATCAAGGGTAGTCAATAATACATCGGTGACATGCAGTGTCCATGTTTTTCCAAATATTGTACAAACGGGGGTCTTTGCATCGATGAGAGCCTTAATGTTGGCATCATCCTCAGGCCCACCCTTGGCGCGACAAGTAGAACCAAAAGCGGCAATTTTCGAGGTTTTCCACTCAATATCTTTCGCGCGTTCAAAAAATTCCACATCTTTTGGATTTGAACCCGGCCATCCACCTTCTATAAAGGCAACACCCAAATCATCCAATCTCTTTGCGATTCTTATTTTATCGCTTACAGAAAGGTTGAAACCTTCGCTTTGGGTTCCATCACGTAAAGTAGTGTCATAAATTTGGATTTTCATTTTATTAATCCTGACTAATTACGACCGGCTTCAAAAATTGCTATTTCTTTTTCGAAACCCTGGATATAACCAAGCTCATCGACACCGTTTAGCAAACAGGCTTTGGAGAAAGCATCTATCGGGAAAGTGATTTTTTGGCCATCAGGCAAACTCAGGGTTTGAGATTTCAGATCTACGGTTACCTCAAAATAAGGGGCTTCCTCAACTAAATCGAATAAACTCTTCTGTGTTTGCACATCAACAATTATGGGCAGCAAGCCATTTTTTAATGAATTGTTGCGAAAAATATCAGCAAAAGAAGTACTGATAACTGCCCGAAACCCAAACCCTGTTAGCGCCCAGGGAGCATGCTCCCGGGAAGAGCCACAGCCAAAATTTTCACCTGCGAGTAATATATTCGCACCATTAAATTTTGGATTGTTCAGGACGAAGGCTGGATTTGGCTGCCCATCTGGAAGGTAACGCCAATCGGCAAATAAATTATTACCCATTCCAAGTTTGTCAGTTGCCTTTAAAAATCTGGCTGGAATAATTTGATCTGTATCAATATCATTGACTGGCAGAGGCATAAGCCTGCTGGTGAGAGTAGTAAATTGAGCCATTACATCATCGTCCTTACATCTGTGATTTGGCCAGTTAGGGCTGCTGCAGCAGCAGTAAGTGGGCTGGCCAAAAATGTTCGACCGCCTTTACCCTGGCGTCCTTCAAAATTCCGGTTGCTTGTACTAACCGCATATTGCCCAGGTTGAAGCTGATCGCCATTCATTGCGATGCACATGGAACATCCAGCTTCACGCCATTCTGCTCCAGCTTCCTTAAAGATAATATCCAAACCTTCGTATTCGGCTTGTTTTTTGACAACCTGAGAACCAGGAACGATCATCACACGGGTGTTTTTCGCCACTTTTTTACCTTTCATTAAGCCCGCGGCTAATCGCAAATCAGATATTCTTGAATTTGTACAAGAACCAATAAAGACTACATCAATTTTCTTGCCAAGCAATTCCTGCCCAGGTTTCAAATCCATATAACCCAGGGCTTTTTCCAATGCTGCTTTTTGGCTTGCGAATTCATCTCCAATAAATTTTGATGGAGATGGAACCAGGTCAGAAATTTTCATTCCCATACCAGGATTTGTTCCATATGTGATCATTGGTTCAAGAGAACCAGCGTCAAGGGTGACTGATTTATCATAAACTGCGCCTGGATCGCTGGGTAAAGACTTCCAATTTTCCACGCAACGCTCCCAATCGGTTCCGCTTGGAGAAAATTCTCTCCCTTTAAGATATTCAAAGGTAATGTCATCAGGTGCAATCATTCCCGCCCTGGCTCCACCTTCGATTGCCATATTACAAATCGTCATGCGCTCTTCCATCGATAACCCGCGAATGGTCGATCCGGTAAACTCAAAGACATGTTCTGTTCCACCACCAACACCTATCTTTGCAATTAGTGCAAGGATAATGTCCTTTGCTGAAACACCCTTTGAGAGAACACCATTAACCTGAACTTCGTAAGTTTTTGGCTTTCTCTGGAGCAAACACTGGGTAGCCAGGACATGCTCGACCTCAGATGTACCAATTCCAAAGGCTAAAGCACCAAACGCACCATGGGTTGCGGTATGACTATCCCCACAGACAATTGTCATTCCGGGTTGGGTAAAACCCAACTCTGGGCCGATAACATGAACAATGCCCCTGTTGGAGCTTTTCATATCATAAAGGCGAACTCCGAAATCCGCTGCATTTGTTTCCATTTGCCTGATTTGTGCAGCCGCAAGCAAGTCTGTGATCGGCAAAGCAAGGTCGTGAGTTGGAATAGAATGATCCATTGTTGCAACAGTTCTTTCAGGCCGGCGAACCTTTAACCCGCGCTGGCGCAAACCTGTAAAAGCCTGGGGAGAAGTTACTTCGTGGATCAAGTGCAAATCAATGTAAAGAATAGCCGGCGTATCCGGTTGTTGAGCTACTACATGAGATTCCCAGACTTTATCAAACAGAGTTTTTGGCATAAATTAGTTCCATTTTTTACATCGTGAATTGATTTTCAATCACATTCCTTGGACCAAACAGATATCGGTGCCCGAATGGATTTGCTTATAGTGAATAACTAAATGGATAGGCTGATTGTGGATTTAATTTTCCACAACCAACACACTCCTTGCTTTTATTTCAACCAACTAACATCACACCAATATCGGTGTGGGAACTATTATCACCCTCCATTTGAGCAACAATTAGCTTATTCAGTGCAGCAAGGTAAGCCTTTGCGCTGGCAACGATGATATCGCTATCGGCGCCATGTCCACCATATACACGGATATAAGATATCTCTTTTTGGGCATCCATGGTCTGCTGCTGACCCAGTTTGGATTGGACACGAACTGTTACTTCACCCAAGGCATCTATCCCCTCGGTAATTGCGTGAATGTTGAATTCAAGCAAGGTTGCAGGGGTTTTCACTATTGCAT
>CAZLJB010000497.1:0-3245 GCA_964559195.1 uncultured Anaerolinea sp.
TGTGCTTTACCTGACCAATAATTTTTTTACCGTGCACGAGTTGGTCTAATGATTGAACAGTTTTTTCTCTAATAAAATTATCAGAAAAAGGATGCTTTCCATGCGAAAAATCACTTTGTTAGGAACCGGTTTCATCGGTAATTTTTATACCAGTGTCCTGTTGGGCAATCGCAGCCGGGACGAAATCAAGATGGTGTGTTCGGCCAGCATGGCAGAAGCGCAACAATTTGCGGAGCGCTATGGGATTCCGCGCTGGACGGATAAGATTGAGACGGCCGTCAATGACCCGGAAACGGACCTGGTGGTGGTGGGTCTGCCCAACTATCTGCACAAGCAAGCCGTTTTGGCCGCCGCGAAAGCCGGCAAAGCGGTCATGTGCACCAAGCCGTTGGGGCGCAGCGCCGCCGAGGCCAAAGAAATGTTGGCTGCCGTCGAAGAAGCCGGTGTCTTTGCCGGTTACCTGGAAGACCTGGTCTATACCCCCAAAACATTGAAAGCCCTGGAAAGCGTTCGAAACGGGGCGCTCGGCAGAATCTTGTGGACGCGCTCACGCGAGACCCATCCCGGACCGCACAGCGACTGGTTCCTGCGTAAGGAATTATCGGGTGGCGGTGCGATCGTGGATATGGGCTGTCATTGCATCGAAATTGGGCGTAACTTTATCGGCAAGGATATCCGGCCGCTGGAAGTGATGTGCTGGTCAGGTACACAGGTGCACCCGATTGAGGCGGAAGATCATGCGATTGGGCTGGTCAAATATGCCAACGGGGCGATTGGACAATTTGAAGTGAGCTGGACCTTCCGCGGTGGGATGGATTTGCGCGAGGAAGTTTCAGGGACGGAAGGCACCATCTGGATGAATCACTGGCTGCGGACGGGTATCGAAATTTTCACCTCGGCCGGCGAAAAAGGCTACGTGGCTGAAAAGGCTGAAACCAACGTCGGCTGGCTGTTTCCGGTGGGAGACGAAGCCAGTGCGCTGGGCTACACCGATATGTTTGCGGATCAGCTGAATGCCCTGGATAAGGGTACCCAGCCGATGGAGACTTTTTATGATGGCTATGTCGTCAACGCCATCATGGATGCCTGCTACAAATCCTCCGAAACCAAAAAATGGGAACCGGTTGAATTGGAAATCTGGCGCGGACTGGAAGACGTCTCTGGTGACGGGCGCACCTTCACGGATTATGATGAAACGTATTATCTGATCAAAGCCGAGAATATGCCGGATGGCAATACCAAGACTATTCTCAAAAATAAAAAGACCGGCGAGGTCATTCAGCAGGTCAAAAAAACGGCCGGTTAGCTCGGGTTTAGACTGGGCCGGCCAATCCGGCAATTTGGATCTTAACAATTTATCGACAGCGCCCCAGCCTGTCGTTAATACAGGTACGGTGATCAACCTGTTCAATTAGATGACGGGTTGGTCACCAAATTTGAAATGCACGCAATTCCAAAAATCCACCAGGGCCAATTGACCCTAGCTCCAACGAACGGAGGTCGTGGGGCTGAAAAAATCACCAGTAAGACCCTGTGTATTTCCAAACAGGCAATGTTTTTCCAACCTATATCTAAATGTCGGAGGAATGTGTCATGTTGAGAATTAGCTTACTTAAGAAACCCATCATGGTTTTGATGTCCATCATCATGTTGGTCTCCCTGATTTCGGCCTGCGCGCCAGCGGCCACCCCTGCGCCAGAACAGGCTGAAGCCACCGCCGTACCGGCGGTTGTTGCGCCCACCCAGGCACCGGCGGCCCCCGCTGCAACTGAAGCACCGGCGGCTCCCGCTCCAAAGAAATTCACGATTGGTATTTCAAATCCATTCATCAGCAGCGAATACCGCACCCAGATGATCCAGGAATTGAAGGATACCAATGCTGAATATATGAAGGCTGGTATCACCAATGAACTGGTGATCGAAAGCGCCGACACCGATGTGGCCGGCCAGATCCAGCAGCTCCAGAACCTGATGAGCAAGAAAGTTGATGCCATCCTGGTCAACCCTGGCGATGCCAAGGGTCTGAACGCCACCCTCGAAGAAGCTCTCAAGGCTGGCATCGTGGTCCTGTCAATTGACCAGGAACTGGATGTCAAGGGTGTTTACAATGTCGGACACAACCAGAAAGCCTGGGCGATGACCTCTGCCAAGTGGCTGGCTGAAAAGCTGGGCGGCAAGGGCAACGTAGTTGAAATCGAAGGCTTCCCGGGCCATCCGGCCAATGAATACCGCATGAGCGGTGTGGCTGAAGTATTCGCTGGTTATCCTGGCATCACAGTGCTTGCCAAGGACACCGGCAAGTGGGACGAAGCGACTGGCCAACAGGTTATGTCGAACTTCCTGACCGGTTTCCCCGGCAAAATTGACGGCGTCTGGACTCAAGACGGCATGGCGATCGGTGCTTTGCAGGCCGTGATGGCTGCCAATCCGGCCAAGTGGCCGGTAATGGTTGGTGAAGGCCGCTGCCAATACCTGAAACTGTGGGACCAGATCAAGGCGACCAACCCCGATTTCGAATCGATCGGTGTTGCGAATGCCCCAGGCGTCAGCCCGACCGGCTTACGCATTGCGATCAACATTCTGCAAGGCAAGAAAATTGATGCTACCAAGTTGGGCGGCCAGAATGGTGCGTCCTTCATCATCCCGTCCCCAGTGACTGTCACCAAGGACAACTTTGCGCAGTGGTTGACCTTCTGCAAAGACAAGCCCGACCAGTACCTGCTGGATGGCATCATGTCTGAAGCAGATGTTCAGCAGTTCTTCCTTCAGGAAAGCGCTGCTCCTGCCAAGAAATTCACGATTGGCATTTCAAACCCGTTCATCAGCAGCGAATATCGCACCCAGATGATCCAGGAACTGAAGGATATCAACGCCGGCTACATGGCGGCTGGTATCACCAATGACCTCGTGATCGAAAGCGCCGACACCGATGTGGCCGGCCAGATCCAGCAGCTCCAGAACCTGATGAGCAAGAAAGTTGATGCCATCCTGGTCAACCCTGGCGATGCCAAGGGTCTGAACGCCACCCTCGAAGAAGCTCTCAAGGCTGGCATCGTGGTCCTGTCAATTGACCAGGAACTGGATGTCAAGGGTGTTTACAATGTCGGACACAACCAGAAAGCCTGGGCGATGACCTCTGCCAAGTGGCTGGCTGAAAAGCTGGGCGGCAAGGGCAACGTAGTTGAAATCGAAGGCTTCCCGGGCCATCCGGCCAATGAATACCGCATGAGCGGTGTGGCTGAAGT
>CAZLJB010000498.1:0-3245 GCA_964559195.1 uncultured Anaerolinea sp.
GGGATGTTGTGCGTGATCTTGCAAATGCCTTGCGCGAATTCAAAGAACCGCTTGGCGAACTCGTGTCCCTTGAAATGGGGAAGATCCGGGCTGAAGGCTACGGGGAAGTCCAAGAAATGATCGATATCTGCGATTTTGCAGTAGGGCAATCGCGCATGTTGTATGGATTGAGTATGCATTCTGAAAGACCATCCCATCGCATGTACGAGCAATGGCATCCCCTCGGAATTCTTGGATTGGTAACCGCCTTCAATTTCCCGGTCGCTGTCTGGGCCTGGAACTCTGCCCTGGCGGCAATCTGTGGCGATACTGTTATCTGGAAACCATCTTCCCACACTCCTTTAACTGCGGTCGCTGTGACCCATATTGCCAATAAAGTAATGGCCGATTATGGGCTGAATGGTATCTTCAACCTGGCAATCGGTTCAGGTCGCGACGTGGGCGAGTTAATGTTAACGGATAAACGCATTCCACTCATTTCTTTTACTGGTTCGACCCAGATCGGTGTGCATGTCTCTGAGACAGTCGCTCACCGTTTTGGACGAACCATTCTCGAGCTGGGTGGGAACAATGCCATCATCGTCTCAGAAAAGGCCGATATTTCAATGGCGACTCGCGCCATTTTGTTTGGCTCAGTTGGAACTGCAGGGCAGCGCTGTACATCCACCAGACGGATTATTATGCAGCGTTCCATTTCCAAGGATCTAACGCAACGGCTGGTCAAAGCCTACCAACAAATCCGTATTGGCGACCCACTGAATCCCGAGACATTGATGGGACCACTGGTTGCCAATACTTCAGTTGAAGAAATGATGGATGCCATTGACCAGGCCATCGCGCAGGGTGGCGAAATCGTTGCAGGTGGGCATATGTTGCCAGACCTGGGTCCGAACTTTGTTGAGCCAACCATTATAAAAATGCCGACTCAATCGGAGATTGTAAAAACCGAAACTTTTGCCCCAATTCTTTATTTACTTGAATACGATAGCATCGAAGAAGCTGTTCACATCCATAATGATGTACCACAGGGTCTTTCGAGCGCTATGTTCACGGATTCCGTACGTGAAGCTGAAGCATTTCTTTCCGCTGCCGGGTCTGATTGCGGTATTGCCAACATCAACATTGGCACATCCGGCGCAGAGATCGGTGGGGCCTTTGGCGGTGAAAAGGAAACAGGCGGCGGGCGCGAATCTGGCTCAGACGCTTGGAAGACTTATATGCGACGCCAGACAAACACAATTAATTGGTCGAAGGAATTACCACTTGCACAGGGCATCAAGTTTGGTGAATAGAACACCAGCCCGAGGCCACCATCGGGGAAGGCTAAATTGCCTGACCCTTGAATTGGCTGACATACAAATGTTGGTAAAAACCTTGCAAATCCAGTAATTCCTGATGCGTACCCTTCTCAACAATTTCGCCATCCTTGATCACCAAAACCTGGTCGGCATCTCGAATAGTACTCAAGCGATGGGCAATTACAAAACTGGTCCGGCCCTCCATCAAGCGTAATAACGCCTTTTGAATACGTGCTTCTGTGCGGGTGTCAACGCTGCTGGTTGCTTCGTCCAAAATCAAAATAGCCGGGTTGGCAAGAATGGCGCGCGCTATCGAAAGCAGCTGCCTTTGTCCCTGAGATAAGTTTCCGGCTCGTTCGGATAGATAAGTCTGGTATTTCTGTGGCAGTTGGCAAATAAAATGATCCGCATCTGCCAGGTTGGCGGCCTGTATACATTCATCATCCGTGGCATCCAACCTGCCATATCGAATATTGTCCAGAACGCTCCCGGAAAATAGAAAAGTATCCTGCAGGACCAGACCTAGCTGCCGGCGTAGACCAGCCTTCTGGATATTTCGAATATCAATACCGTCGATCTTAATACTGCCCTGGTTGATTTCATAAAACCTGGTCAATAAATTGATGATGGTAGTTTTACCTGCGCCTGTCGGTCCGACCAGGGCAAAAGTTTCTCCCGCCCTGGCTTCCAAAGACATGTCTTTAATGATTTGGGCATTAGACCGGTAGCCAAAATTGACATGCTCAAACTGGACATGACCTTGAATGGCAACCGGGACAAGCGCTTCAGGGGCATCATCAATTTCAGAATTTGTGTCAATAATCTCGAAGACCCGTTCTGCGCCAGCCAATGCAGCTTGAATCGAGTTATACATATTCGCCAACAAGCGTAATGGCTGCACAAAATTCTGCCCATAGCTGATAAAAGTCGCGATGATCCCAACACTGACCAGCCCCTGCAACGCCAGCCAGCCACCCAACCCTGCCAAAACGATTACAAAGAAATTACCCAAAACATTTGTTAATGGCATTAATAACAAGGCATAGCTGTTGGCTGAGACACCGGCACGAAATACCTCCATGTTTCCCTTCCTGAAGGTTTCTATAGCTGATTCGTTGCGCCTGAATGCCTTGACCACTTTCTGCCCGCTAATGGCTTCATCCATGACGCCATTTAAACCACCCAACTGTTTTTGCAAGTCTCGAAATCCGCGCCGTGTGTAGCGAGCCACAAATTCGGTAAACCAGAACATAATTGGCACAACCAAAACGGAAGCCAATGCCAACCATCTATCCAAAACAAACATTGCGATCAGTATCCCAACCAGTGAAAGCACACTGGCCAATAGAGAAGTCACATTTTGAGAAACCGCCTGGTTTATCGCATCAATATCATTCGTCAGCCGGCTCATCAAGTCACCAGCTGGATTGGTATCAAAAAAACTAATCGGCAGGGTTTGCAAATGACTGAACAGATCCTTTCTCAGCTGCTTCAAAGCCCGCTGTGAAACATCCGACATTAACCATGCTGATATTGCCTGAAATAAGTTATTAAACAGATATACGACCAGCATCCATATTGATAGGTTCACCAAACCAGCAACGTTTCGCGTCGCAATGAACCTGTCGATCGCCACGCCCATCAGATATGGACCTATCAAGCCCAACACTGTATAGATTAACACAAATGCCAGCACCAGTACCAAAATAAATTTAAAGGGGTTCAGGTAAGGTAGCAAACGTGTTAGCGCGTTTCGAGGATTGCTGGCCTTTTCAATTTTCCCAGGATCAGCTGGCCTGCGCTGCATACTGGAACGGAATCCACCATGACCAGATACATTACTCATGCCAGCCCGCCTTTCACGGAATATTCGGGGTTTGATTGTGTTTCCATTCGAAATCCAGTTCCCAACTGTGACTCGTATATTTCCTGGTAAATGGAGCTGGA
>CAZLJB010000499.1:0-3244 GCA_964559195.1 uncultured Anaerolinea sp.
AGTGGCTGTTAGTGTAGCTGTACGCGTGAGGGTGGCTGTTAATGTGGTGGTGGCCGTGGGGGTCACCAGGTGAGATGGTCGCTCAATGCGAGGAGCCACCCAGATCACCTTATCGGCATCCGCAGAACCCGTTGCCAGCACGGTCAGGATGAACTTGACAGTGTTTCCAGCCAGGGGCGCCAGATCGATATCCACCGGGTAATATTGGCCTTCATAAGCTTCGATGAATTGCCAGATAGTTTTCACCGGACCATCGCCAATCTGATAATCCAGGCGGAAGGTAGCATAACAGCCCGTGGCAAGATAGGCGCAATTAATCAGCGCACGGAAATGATCACCACTCTGTACCGTATATGCCGGGTAATAACCCTGCAGGGTACCATCCGTTACTTTTTCTGGTTCCACCAGCAGACCCTGGCCGGAATAAAAATGACCATTCTCCAATTGCGGGTTTTCGACCCTGGTGACATATCCATTTTTGCTGCGGGTGTCTCCGGGACAACCCAAAACCCCGGCGCCCGAACGCCAGACGGCGCTGCAATAACTTGTGGCAAAATCCAGCATAGTGGTTACCGGCGATATAACTTGAATATCCACATAAAACGGGGTGGCAGCATCCGTGCCCAAACCAAACAAAGAACCACTGCTGCTGCGTAACAACCAGTAGCCCCGAAAAGAGCCTTCAGAATCTGGCGCTGTCAAATCAATCGAAATATCGACCGTTTTACCAGGTCTGACCCGGGCTGGCAACTCCAACCCTGAAACTCCATGCATCAAGGTTCCGTTCAAAAAAACCAATTGATAAGATTTCGTCCAGGTACAGGTGCCGATGTTTTTCAATTTCCAGGTTTTTGTAAATTTCTGCCCGGGCGAAAATACAGTCCCATCCGGAACACTCATATCCTTGATATAGGCAGCCAAATTGCAATAGCTGTGAGGTGTGTACGACGGAAGAATCCGGGTGGAAACCTGGGTGACAACCTGATGGGTCAGGGAGGGGATGACAACCGTCGGCAGCAGAGTTGGGAAAATATTCGTGGGTGGGGAAGTCAGCCTGGCCGAAGAAGCTGTCTGGGTTTGAAGAACCTGGACCGTGCCTACCTGGCTGGTATAAACCGCCTGGAGTGTGGCAACCGGATTTGGAGTACGAGCGGGCAGCGTACAGGCCGCAATGATTATTGCTAAAAAAAGACCCGGCAAAATACCTTTAAAATATTGACCCATGCTTTCCTCCTTTGAGAGAAACAATCCTGATAGATGACGTCAAAAACCTCAGAAAAGTTCCCAACAAATTATGGTTCCGGAAACCTCGGGCAGCCTGTAGCTATGGGCAGCTTAAATTCACACGACCAAACTGCTGGTGATTGGGCTTGTCAATATATAGATCAACCCACAACCCGGAAATCGTAGAAACCCATTCGTACGTAATACTTTTCGATCCAGCGGCATTAAATGAAAGTGTATCACTCAGACCAGGCGAGCTAAATCCATCACTCCGTACCCAGGTGTAATTGACATTACCAGCCTGGTTGGTTGTGATGGTGGCGGTGATGACATATTTTCCAGTCGGGGAGCTGCAGACTTCATTGCGCAAGGCGCTAAGACCTACACTGAGCACTGCAAATTTTTGCGTGCCCTCGGTGCCCGGCAAGCTTGTCGCAGCGTCCGCTGTGCCGCTTCCAACCTTGATATCCACATAAAATGAATTGCCATTGGTACCGCCTGTCACAGGCATGCGCACTCCAGTGGCATTGACCACGCCCCAAAAGCCACGGTATCCGCCATCCTTGGCAGGAGCCTGTAAATTAACCGTTACATCCAGGCTGAACCCTGGCCCAGTTTTGCCACTCAACGGTTGACTGGTGGCACCCCCCATTTGATCACCAGAATCAAACACCAGTGCATAGGATGTATTCCAGACACAGGTGCCAACGTTCTTTAGGCGCCAGGTCTTGGTAAAGGTTGCACTGGCGGTCAGAACAGTGCCATCCGGGATGGTGACATCCTCTTCAAATTGGGCAGCATCGCAGGCTGTAGTGGACTGTACTGCTTGGGCTGGCGTAGGCATACCAGTGCTTGCCAGGGCAGGCGCTGTCACAGGGGCAGCCGGGGTACCGACCGCTGGGGGGAAGGTCGGCTGGACACTGGCAGGATTTAGTAGGGCGTTTTGGGTCAGTTGCGCTTCCACGGTTTGGGCCGCGGCTGTAAAAACCGCATTGGGGCTATATTGCGCAGTGGGGCTGGCTGATGGCAGATTACAGGCTGCCAAAACAATAACCATCGCCAGAAAAACAAGTGATAAACGGTAAAATCTCATGCCTGCAATCTCCTTTACTAGAATTTTACTCCACAATGGCGGGCACGGCTGTGCTCAAAGCAAACCTCAGGTTGGTTTTAGCGAGAAGGGGTCCAGGTTTTTCCGATGGACCAGGCAGCCTCAAACAAAAGAGGGCATCCAATGGATGCCCTCTAAGTATTTTTTTACGACAGTATGGCTAAGCGAGTGCTTCTTCGATAATTTCGCCGCTGCTCGTCTTCTTGGCGCGATATGTAATCCGCCCACGACTCAAATCATAGGGGGACATTTCCACTTTGACCCGGTCACCAAGCAAAATGCGGATATAAAACTTGCGCATTTTACCTGAAAGGTAAGCCAGGATAACGTGGCCGCTTTCCAACTTGACTTTAAATTGTGTACCGGGCAAAGCCTCGATCACAAGACCTTCAACAACTAACTTATCATCTTCCTTCGCCATACTCACCTCCGGTCAATTATTCGGTGACCTTAACCGTGCGCCGTTTGAGGCGGCGAATAGCTTTCTTGTCTTCCATGCGGCGCTGTTCACTCTTGGAGATAAACCAACGCTTGCGACGCACGGTGCTGAGAACACCGCTCTTCACAATCTTCTTGCGAAAGCGCTTGAGTAAAGACTCCTGCGATTCATTGGAACGTAATACTACGAGCGTCATACGAAATCACCTCCCTTCCAAAGGGGGATAAAAAAATTCGGCTGTTCACAAACACAACCGATGCGGAGCTGCAATCCCTACGATGACCATATACACATCTACAAGAATATACCGCTTTCGCACAACTCCTTGACCGGTAATGACAGTCTAAGTGGGGCTGGTTTATGAACTTAAGAATTATACTATCAACCTGGCACAATGGCAAGGCTGGGTATTAATAAAAGAAAAAGTCTCTTGGCAATGACCTACTCTCCCAGGAGGCTGCCCTCCAAGT
>CAZLJB010000500.1:0-3243 GCA_964559195.1 uncultured Anaerolinea sp.
TCTACGAAATGGCCGCCAGGGCGGCCGAAATCCTGATCCGGCGCCTGGCAAACAACGCTGATAAAGAATTCGAGGAAGTCGTCTTTCCAACCCGCTTGATCCTGCGAAAATCGAGCGGCGCAGCCATCCAGGCCTGATTTACTGGGGCAGCCAAACACGGCTGGCAGCCGCTAGAGATGGACCAGTTTTTCATTATTTTTGACCGACCCAACTGATCCCAATCAGCTGGCAGTTCCTAAACAACCGACAGGTTTCAGAGCCAGCACCGCAATAACAGCAACTTTCCAACCAAAATAAGCGTACTTTTCAAGGAGAAAATATTATGGCAAACATGATCGCAGCAACCGATCCAAATCTAAAAAAGGATGACCTGATCGTTGTGACCGGTGCAGGCGGATTCATCGGGGGCTCACTGGTGCGTTACTTCCAGGAGCAGGGTTTCACCAATTTGCGGGCCGTGGATAAGAAACCGCTGCCCGAGTGGTACCAGCGCGTGCCGGGTGTGGAATGCCTGAGCATGGACCTGTCGCAGGAACCCAACTGCATCCGAGCTGTGGCCGGGGCCAAAGAAGTTTACAACCTGGCAGCCGATATGGGCGGCATGGGCTTCATCGAGCGCTTCCGGGTCGAATGCATGCGCAGCATCCTGATCAATACCCACATGCTCGAAGCCGCCTACCGGGCCGGGGTGGAACGCTTCTTCTTCTCGTCGTCGGCCTGCGCCTATAACATTTCACTCCAGCAGGACCCCAATGTCAGCGCGCTGAAAGAAAGCGACGCCTACCCCGCCAACGCCGAACGCGGATATGGTTGGGAAAAGTTGATGTCTGAAATGTTCTGCCAGGAATACACCGCCGAACGGGGCATGAAAACCTACATCGCGCGCTTCCACAATGTTTACGGTCCCAACGGTACCTGGGACGGCGGACGGGAAAAAGCCCCAGCCGCCATCACCCGCAAGGTCATCAGCGCCAAAGACAGCGGCAAACACGAAATTATGATCTGGGGCGACGGTAGCCAGACCCGCAGCTACATGTTTATTGAAGATTGTGTGCGCGGAATTGACATGATCATGCACTGTGAGGCCCTGACCGCCACCCCCATTAACCTGGGCTCGAGCGAACTGATCTCGGTTAACGAGCTGGTCAGCATCGCCGAAGAAATTGGCGGGATGAAACTGGAACGCAAATATGATCTGAGCGCCCCGCGCGGCGTAGCCGGACGCAACAGTGACAACACCTTCATCCAGCAGATACTGGGCTGGGAACCAACCACACCCTTCCGGGTCGGGCTGGCAAAAACCTACGCCTGGATTGAACAGCAGTATCTCGACCGCCAGGCAGGCAAACGAGTCGTCACCGAGTAACTCACCCATCAGCACGCGCCGTCCGTCCCTCAATATACGGGCGGCGCAAATTGGAATGCGATCATGGCCGATATCACCCAGATCATCAATAAAATTCCGTACCGGCTGGCGCTGGCAGGCGGTTGGATTGACCAACCCTTTGTCTCGCGCCACAACCCCAACCCACCCGGCGCAATGGTAGTGGTGGGCGTGCAACCAGATTTTCGATTCATGGATCGCTGCGGCATGGGCACCAGTACCCGACAGGTGGCCGCCAAACTGTGGAATGGCAAATTACCCGCCGGCGACCCGGCCAGGATGGTGCAGGAGTTATACGCCGCAGAAAACGAAGGCCTGGCCGAACCATCCGGTTCGCAGGACATGGCCGGGCTGATCTACCCCGGCATCAACCGGCTTGATTATGATTATGCTTTTTCCGGCGGCGTCTTCCCGGCCCATATCGAATCAAACACCCGGCCACAGACCGCCGCCTGGTTGGAAAGCGTGATTCAGATCCTGCCAGTTGCGCCCCGCCCGGCCGGTTACAACCCGTTTGGCGACGAAAACCTGCGGCCCGACCTGGTTCAGCGCCTGGGCCAGAGCGGACAGGACTGCTATACCGCCATTGAAAACCAGGATGCGAAAGCCCTGGGCGCATCCATGAACGAATGCATGCGCTGCTGGGAAGCCATCCTGCCTCACACCGTCCGGCATGCGCTGCTGACCGTCGACCTGATGGCGCTGCTGGCGTTTTACCAGCAGCACACCCACGGCGCCATGTACTCCGGCTGCGGCGGCGGATACCTGTACATTATTTCAGAACAACCTGTCCCCGGGTCCTTCAAAATCAGGATCCGGCTGGAGTAAAATGCCCGGCAGCCCCAGCCCTTTTTCGTCCGAAAGCCAGTTCCGCGTCACCTACCGCGACAAGTTAAGCGCGCTGCTGCACGCCAATGCCAACGCGCGTGATTTTGGTTTGGGCGCCTTTATCCTGGTCTGCGCCAACGCCTATTTTGACCGCGAGATCCTGGCAGAGCTGGATAACGACCTGCGCAGAGCCTTCATCAACATTCGCGAAAAATACTTCCGGCTGTTTGCCGAGGGCCAGATCCTGGATGAACGGCACGCTGAAGACCTGCTGGTTTTCCTCAAGATTGCGCTGGTGGGGCTGGAACAACTGCGCGTGACGGAACAGCGTCCACTGGGCGAATGGACATTGCAGTTTAACCACATCCGCTCCTTCAGACCACAGCGCAGCGCTGCCCGCGCGGTACCCTCCATCGATGTAGCCTTCAATGAAAACGCTTTTCACTATGACCCGGCCCTATGCGAGCGCGAAAGCTTCTGGTCTGGCAGCCTGGCGGGAAAAAACGTGTCGTTGCTCTACAACAAATACCCATTTGCGCGCCTGCACGCACTGCTGATCCCGGAACCGGAACGCCGCCAACGGCAGTACCTTGACCTTGAGAACCATGCCTGGGCCTGGCAGGTCGTCCAGACACTTGGGCAGGATCTGCCCGGTTTTGGGCTGGGCTACAATTCGCTGGGCACCTTCGCCTCGGTCAACCACCTGCACTTCCAGAGTTTCATTGAACCGGCCGGCATGCCGGTTATGCGCAATATCTGGAGACATAACGGTGGCAGCCAGGAATTCCCGCTGCCCTGCGCAGTATTCGATTCGATTGAGGAATCCTGGAAGTGGATGAAACGCGTCTACACGCTCAATCTGACTTCATTTAACCTACTCTACTCGCCGGGAAAAATTCACTGTTTTGAACGCAAACGGCAGGGCACCTACCGGCATGCACGCTGGACCAGCGGCTTTGCCTGGTATGAACTGTCCGGCAACCTGATCACCTTCAGCCGCGAAGATTACAGCGCCCTGACCCCCGATCGCA
>CAZLJB010000501.1:0-3242 GCA_964559195.1 uncultured Anaerolinea sp.
TACACGGCTCTGAACACTCTTTCCCTACACGACGCTCTTCCGATCTTGCGCAACTGAACATTCAGCATGCCCTTCAGCGCCGGGAAGTAGCGCCGCCGCCCCAAGAGCGTGGTGACGTAGCCCTGCTGGCCAGCCAGTTTACGGGTATCATCCAGATAGCGTTTGACGCCCGGGAAGCGCGTAAAGTACGTTTTTACAAAATTTTCCGCTTCACCCAGGGTCAAATCGGTGGTGCGGGTCAGACCAAAGGCAGACATACCGTAGATCAGCCCAAAATTGATGGCCTTGGCATGCCGGCGCATATCTTTGGAAACGTCTGCCAGCGGCAGGTTGAATATGGCGGCGGCCGTGGTGGTGTGAATATCCTGCCCGGCGCGAAAAGCATCCAGCATGGCCTCGTCACCGGCCATCAAGGCCACCAGGCGCAGTTCCACCTGTGAATAATCGACCGAGAGCAGTACGTTGCCTTCTTCGGCGATAAAACCGTTGCGGACGCGCCGGCCTAATTCGGTACGAATGGGGATATTCTGGAGATTGGGATTGTTGGATGACAGCCGCCCGGTAACCGAGCCGGTCTGGCTATAAGATGTATGCACACGCCCGGTATTGGAATCAACCGCAGCCGGCAGCGCATCGACATAAGTGGATTTCAGCTTGGAATACTCACGATTTTCCAACACCAGATCCACCACCGGGTGCTGGCCCCGTAATTCTTCCAACACATCCGCGGAAGTGGAAAAATGTCCACTGGCTGTCTTTCGGCCACGGTCAGGCGGCTTGAGCTTGAGGCGGTTAAAGAGCACATCCGAAAGCTGCTGGGTAGAGTTGATATTAAAAGGCTTGCCAACCTGCGCATGGATTTGTGTTTCAAGGCTGTCGAGCTTAAGGTTGATCTCTTTTGAAAATTCGTGGAAGAAATCCAGATCCAGACGCACACCCAGAAATTCCATCCCGGCCAGCACGCTGACCAACGGCATTTCGATCTCGTACATCAGGTGCTCAAGCCCATCGCGTTTGATTTCAGACTGGAGCTGCGGCATCAGGCGCAGGCAGGTTTCAGCATCCGCGGCGGCATAAGGCGCCACCTGGGCCACCGGTACCTGTGCCATGGAAATCTGTTTCTTACCCTTGCCGATCAACTCTTCGATATGAGTCATTTCCTCGCCCAGGCGGGCCAACACCAGGTTTTTCAACCCAAGGTTATGCGAACCCGGATCCACCACCCATTCCGCAATCATGGTGTCGAAGGAGAGCGGTGAAACCCTCAGCCCGTGGCGGGCCAGCACCAGGTAATCATATTTGACGTTATGCCCAATTTTCCAAATGGCTGGATTGGTCAAAGGCCCAGACAGGGCATCCAGAACCTGGTCAAGCGCGAGATTTTGCGCGTCAAGATGCCCAACCGGGATATACCAACCAGCACCTGGCCGGGTGGCAAGTGAAATTCCCACCACATCGGCCTGCATTTCATTGGTGGAGGTGGTTTCAGTATCGAAAGCGATGACCTGGGCCAGGTTCAGTTCCACCAGCAGCTGCTCCAGCTTTTCGGTCGTATCGACGATTTCAGTTTGCGGCGCGCTGACCGAACGGGAAATTTCCGGCGTGACCACGGGCGCAGCTGGTGCATCAAACAGCGAAAGCTGGCCGCCACGGGGCGTTCCGGGCGCGGCGCGGGCCGCGGGATCTTTGAAAAGCATGGCCACCCGTGGAATCAGGCTGCGGAATTCGAGCTCACGGAAAAACTTTTCCACGCTAGCCGGGTCAAACTGATCGGCGCGGGCGTGTTCCAGATCCAGGCTGACCGGCAGGTCGGTATGGATCTGGGCCAGATCGCGGCTCAGGTAGGCCATGGCCCGGTTTTCCTCGAGCTTCAAGCGCAGCTTGGGCTGGAGCTGGTCAAGGTGGGCATAAATATCGTCAAGGGATGAGTAACTTTCAAAAAGGGTCTGGGCGGTTTTCTCGCCGACGCCCTTTACCCCGGGAATGTTATCGGAAGCATCTCCCACCAGGGCCTTATAATCAACCACCAGCCGGGCAGGAACCCCAAACTTGGAACGCACATCATCGTCAGTAATGAAATCCCTGGCATCCGCAAGCTTGCCACCTTCGGGAAGGTTGACCATGATATGGTCACCCACCAACTGCAGCAAATCTCGATCGCCAGTGATGATCTTGACGCCCAATCCCTGCCGGGCGGCCTGCTGTGCGATTGAGCCAAGGACATCATCTGCTTCAAAGCCTTCCATTTCCAGCCGCGGAATATTAAAAGCATCCACCATCTGGCGAATACGTTCAATCTGCGGGCGCAGGTCTTCCGGCATCTTGGCACGCGTGGCTTTGTATTCTGGAAAAAGCTGGTCGCGAAAAGTTTTACCAGTATCAAATGCGACGGCAATATATTCAGGCCGTTCGTTTTCCAGCAAACGCATCAGGACCGTGGCAAAGCCATAAATTCCGGCGGTGGGTTCGCCGCTGGAAGTCTGCCAGCGTGAGCCAGCTGAGCCACTGGTCAGCGCAAAAAAAGTGCGGTAGGCCAGGGCATGACCATCAATCAGATAAAGTTTAGAGGGCATAGATTAAATTTACCATAGAAGTATACAACTGGTAGGAAAGCGCAACAATTCTCAAGATGGTTTTATCGCAAGGGATTCTTCCCTTTCATTTATTTAAGTTTAAAATGAGAACTGCTGATGAAAGCGAAGCGCCTCAAGCGGCGGGCCAGCTAATAAAACAGGGGCCGTGATATAAAAAAATTCCCAGCGGATGGTCTGCCGGGAATTTTGGATTTCGTACCTATCTCAGCCCCTGGCGCATGCGGGTCTGCTTGATAAAATCCCTGATCAATTTTTGGGGATGAGGCTGCGAACCACCCTGGACAATAAAACCATGCGCCCAAAATTCTCCAGAAGGGTTGTCATTTTTTAAGCGTGGAAACTCGTTAAAAATGCGTTCAGAGGTGTGTTTGCGAATCATATTGATGACATAACCAGGTGCCGTATTGAGAGGCACACGTGCAATCCACTGCAGATAATCTGGCCGCACTGATATATACTCAAGCCGCCAGCCAAAAGCTACGGAGAGTTGATTAACCCACTCATTCAAACGGGCAGCCACGTCACCGACCAGGTATTGATTTTCAATGCGCGGTACGAGCAGACAGGCATAATTCAGATTGATAAGAGAAATGGACGGAGATTCGAGGCGGATGCGATGTGCGCCATCCGGCGTGAATTCGGACAGAA
>CAZLJB010000502.1:0-3239 GCA_964559195.1 uncultured Anaerolinea sp.
GACGAGTTTTGTCGCATACTTTTTGCAGTGGAGTCGAATATGGATGGAAACGAGTTAATCACAAAATGTCCCCAATAATATTATTTTGATAAAAGGTTGGTAGAAATGTCAAAAATCTCCCTTAATACGATTGCGCCAAATTTCAGCCTGCCGGATTTTGATGGCAAGTTGGTACGGCTATCAGATTTTCTATATACAGCAAACGTCTTGCTTGTGTTCAATCGCGGTTTTGCCTGACCTTTTTGCCAGAAGCACATGGCGCAGTTGCGCCTTGATCAACAAGAATTCGTCAATCGTGAAACGCAAGTGATCGTGCTGGGGCCGGATGATGCGGTGGCTTTCAGAAACTATTGGACTCAGCACAAATTGACTTTTATTGGATTACCTGATCCAAAAGCGAGTGTGTTGAAACTTTATGGGCAGGAAATCAACCTGTTTAAATTGGGTCGCATGCCGGCCCAGGTGATCGTAAATAAGGATGGCATGGTGCGTTTTGTGCATTATGGTCATTCAATGGCAGATATTCCAGATAACAATGAGATTCTGCCTTTATTAGATCAAATGAATCAGGAAACTAGAGCTAGTACAGACCGCAGGTGAGGGTTCAATTGAACATTCTGATCATTGCTAGGATTATTGCTGTACTTGCAACAGCAGCCACGGGCTTGCTGGCGTTAATAAAGCCAGCAGCAGCCTATGAGTTCACTGGTTTGAATCCTACCAGTGTGCGAGGCGTCTCAGAGATTCGCGCAATATTTGGTGGTCTGTTTATCGGCCTGGGTCTTGCGCCGTTGTTCCTGGGGCTCGTAGCTTACCAGCTGCTTGGGATTGGATATCTCGCGATTGCGGCAGCTCGAGGTTTTTCGATATTGTTTGATAAATCTTATGCGCAGTCGAACCTGATCAGCCTGGGTATTGAAATTGTGCTCGGTATTGTGCTTGTCATCCCGGGTGGCTGAGCATGACTGTTAAGATTGTTGCCGATAGTACTTGTGATTTACCGGCTGATGTAATTAATAGGCACGGCATTTCAGTTGTGCCACTTTATATCAATGTTGGCAACCAGGGTTATCTGGACGGAATCGAGATGACTCGCTCAGATTTTTACGAAAAATTACCCGGCTTTCCTATTCATCCCACCACGGCAGTACCATCCATTGAAAAATTTCGTTCTGTTTATGAGCTTATCCTCAACGAAAGTGATACCCAGGTGCTTTCCATTCACATCTCTGCAGCATTGAGCGCGGTTGTGGATGTTGCCAGTCTGGCTGTAAAGGAGATCTCTTCAGCGAATGTGAATGTGGTTGATTCAAAGCAGCTCAGCCTTGGGACCGGTTTTCTGGTAGAGACGGCTGCGAAGATGGCGGCTACCGGCCAATCGATGGCGGAGATTCTGACAGTTCTGAATAGCCAAATTAAACGAAGCTATGTTTTTGCAGCATTGGATACCCTAGAATATTTGCGGCGCAGCGGGCGTATGAACCCATTCGTTGCAAACCTTGGGACGCTATTACAGCTTAAACCGATATTGACCATGTTCGATGGAAAACCAGGTTTTGAGCGGGTACGCACACGCGAGCATGCAATTCAACACCTGCTTGGTTTGCTGGATAGGGTTGGGAAATTTGAACGACTTGCCATCCTGCATGCCAATGCTCCAGAGCGTGTAGCCGAGCTTCAGAAATTGATAGGTAACCGGCTGCATGGGTTGGAAGTCATGGTGGCAGAAATTACGCCAGTCATTGGCACTCACATCGGTCCGGGGGCATTTGGATTGGCAGTGGTTGGAGCCCAGGATTAATCCTGACTTTTAGGAGGAGAAATGGAATTCTTATTAATTTATTTCGCAACGGGATTATTGATCCTGGGCTTGATGCTTTGTATGTGGCTATTGAGTCTGATATTAAAAAATTCAAGCATTGTTGATATATTCTGGGGAACTGGTTTTGTGATCGTGACCTGGTTTATTTTCGGGTTGACTCCGGGGGGATTTGCGGTCCGCAGGCTGCTACTCAATCTATTGGTGACGGTCTGGGGTTTGCGTTTATCGCTTCATATCCTGGTAAGGAATTGGGGCAAACCAGAGGATTATCGCTACCAGGTCTGGCGCAGACAAGCCGGGCAGCAATGGTGGTGGCGCAGCTTTTTCAAGGTCTTTTTACTACAAGGCGTCATTTTATGGATTGTGGCAGTCCCTTTGCTGGCAGCCCAACTCAATGCTGGTGCGGATCGATTGGGTTGGCTGGATTTTTTGGCGCTGGCAGTTTGGCTGATCGGATTTTTCTTTGAGGCGGTAGGCGATTGGCAGCTGGCTCGTTTTAAGGCAGAACCTGCCAATAAGGGCAAGTTGATGCAGGCAGGCGTCTGGCGTTATACGCGGCATCCCAATTATTTTGGAGATGCAACTCAGTGGTGGGCTTATTATCTGTTGGCGTTGGCAGCAGGTGGTTGGTGGAGCATTTTTAGCCCACTGATTATGACCACTTTATTGATGCGAGTTTCTGGTGTAACTTTGCTCGAAAAGTCACTGAAAACAGAAAAACCAGGCTATCAGGAATATATCGAGACCACCAGCGAATTTGTACCGTGGGTTCCACGCAAGAAATAAATCCTTAAAAAGGCAGGGTTATGATGAAAATTGCTAAATTGATTTCATTGGCTGGGTTACTGGCGATGACTGGTATTTTGATCTACGCGTTTACACGTGGGGATTTTTCGGGCGAGGGCTCGAAGCTGCTGGCAATGCCGTGGGGAATTGTCTCGTTGGTGGATCTGTATGTCGGATTTAGTTTGTTTTCCGGTTGGATTGTTTTTCGTGAGAAGACCTGGCTGCCCTCTGTGATATGGGTGGTACTGATGATGTGCATGGGATTTTGGGCCGGCGCACTGTACACTTTTCTGGCTTTGCAGTCGAGTGGCGGCGATTGGAAGCGGTTTTGGTACGGTAAGCGGGCAGGCTAAGCCAGGTTCAGAGATAAGTAATTTTAGATTTGAATTTCGCGGCGTGGAGAAAGACCGGGTTATAATTTTGAGCCCGGTGGTGGTTTGGTGACCGCGGTCTATTACGCCTCAAAAGGCAAAAATCATGAACCTTGTTTCTTTTCTTGGCGCTCTTGGAACATTACTCGGGTTGGTCCGGGCTTTGCCTCAGCTTATCCGGTTGCTGCGTAAACGCGAAGCGTACGGTGTTTCGGTTGATACGGCAGCGACAAGCTCTATTGTTGGTTTTGGATGGGCGG
>CAZLJB010000503.1:0-3232 GCA_964559195.1 uncultured Anaerolinea sp.
CTTCCTCCCCGCGCAGGATGCGCATGGCTGCATCCGCGTTCAGTTTACCGTTATCAAGGTCCTCAAGCACCTGTCTCCGGCGATCTTCTGAGACATCCGGCGTTTCATCCTTGCCAGGTTCATAACCCAGGGCCCGGATGATTTCCTGCAAGCGATTGCGCAGGGTCGGATAAGACAGACCCATCTCAACCTCCACCCGGTTCAACTTCCCTTCACAACGAATGAAAATTAAAATAAAATCCATCTGCTCATGAGTCAGGTGGGCAAATGGCCCCCCCGAAAAACGGCCATCCAGGGAAGTATCGCAGGCTTCACAACGCAGGCGCGTAATCGTCAATTCATTCTGGCAAACCGGGCAACGAGTCAAGGCATTGTTCATAAATATACTCCAGGAATAATACGGGCAGGTAATCAAGCCCGTTAAGACGGGTAAAATGAAGTCCAGCCATCAGCGCTGGCAGCCGACAGAGGAAAAATAACCTCCCGCGGTTATACAATTACAAGAAACATTTCATTCATCCTGATTTTATTATACAGAATATTCGACGCATGTCAAGTTATTTATTGATATTATATAAATAACTTGCAATATTATTAAATATAATCAATTTTTATATTGATATTTTCAATAGGGGCATACGATCATGATCCACTCACTCTGTTTTTTACCAGGTCAGGAACCACGCATAAATATCTCTGTCGCCGATTTTTTGGCAAGCTGCCTGACCGATTTCTCAAGGTGAACTTTTTTACACCAGCCAGCCGATCTTCAGGTAAGCTTTGAGCGTTTCCATCTGCCACTCGACCGGTACGTTGGCTGGATAGTGCGGCGTGCCTGGGTTTAGGTGCCCCACTCCTGCTGCTTCCAGCGGGGATGCTCCGTCAGCAAACATCAACCCTTGTGAAAATCCAAATATTCGTCATAAAATACTCTTGACATAGAACAAGCATTCGGGTATATTTATTCTTAGAACGAATGAGCGACTTTCAAATCTTGTTTGTTCACAGGCAATTTGAAGGAAACCAAACCATTCCACTTTGCTGGAAAAGCAAATGGAAATCAAAATACTACTATTATTCTTTTTTGGGGCACGTATCCAGGCTTGGGAAAACGTCCCCGTCACCAGGAACAACCAGTCAGGAGCAAATTATGATGATGGTGCGAAAATCCAAAGGGCTGAGCGAACGCCATATTAAAATCCTGGCCTTGCTACAGGAATATGCTGAAAAAGAAGGTTACCCACCCTCCATTCGGGAGATCGGCGAACACACCGACATCTCATCGACCTCGGTGGTCAACTACTATCTTGAACAACTTGAAAGATGGGGTTACATCGAACGTGACCGACATATTTCACGCGGCTTACGCGTTGTTCCAGATAAACTGGCCGAACTGGGCAATATCCTGAAAACTGCCGCAACGGTGGTTAACGACTTCCTGCACATCCCTATCATCGGCCGAATTGGTGCCAGCCTGCCCATGCCAGTCCCGGCTTCAGACTTCAACTACTATGACGCGGAAAGCGGTGTGGATATTGCACGCTCCCTGCTGCCCGCCAAAAAGGTGGATGGTCTGTTTGCCCTCGAAGTTCAGGGAGATTCCATGATCGATGCCATGGTCAATGATGGCGATATTGTCATCATGCGCAAGGTGGAAAACAACTCCGAAACCAAAAATGGCGACATGGTGGCCGTCTGGCTGCCGGAGCGTGACGAAACCACCCTCAAGTATTTCTACAAGGAAAAAGATGGCTACCGCCTGCAGCCAGCCAATCCCACCATGGGTCCGATCATGATCAACAGCAGTGAAAGGCTGGAGATCAAAGGCAAGGTCGTCATGGTCATTCGCAATATCAGCGGATTGACCATGTGAGCAGCAGCTGCCGCTGCCCTCACCACCAATCCAATCAATAAAAAAAGCGCTCCTGATGGAGCGCTTTTTTTTATTTCAGTTCAAAAAGAACTATCCAATTTCGATGACGGCGCCGGCTTCTTCAAGCTTCTTCTTGGCGTCATTGGCAGCTTCCTTGCCTACACCGGTCAGAACCTTGCCACCGACTGTTTCGGCCATGGCTTTGGCTTCGCCCAGGCCCAGGCTGGTCAGCTGGCGGATAACCTTAATGGTCTCGATCTTCTTGGGGCCACAATCCTTGATGATCACATCGAATTCGGTCTTCTCTTCGACGGGTTCAGCAGCAGCGGCAGGGCCAGCGGCGGCGGCAGCGGCAACCGGAGCGGCGGCGGAAACGCCCCACTTGGCTTCCAGAGCCTTAACAAGTTCAGCAGCTTCCAGGACGGAAAGTGCGCTCAGTTCTTCGACGATCTTTTCTAAATTAGCAGCCATTGCGTAAAAACTCCTTGGTTTCAGGGAAATATTTGAGTTGAGTAAAAATTCCTGCAGCGTAAGGATTACGCAGCAGCAGCCTGGGCTTTTTCTGAATTAGCCCGGAGAACATAAGCCAGTGAGCGGGCCGGTTCGGCCAATGTGCGGACGAGTTTGCTGGCAGGAGCCTGCAAGGTGCCCAGCAGTTGCGCGCGAACAACGGGCAGCGGCGGAAGTTCAGAGAGAGCCTTAACTTGTACCGGATTGAGTGCCTGTTTGCCCAGGAAACCACCCTTGACCTTAATTGCTTCCATTTTAACGGTCGCATCAGTCAGAGCTTTGGTGGTTGCAGCCGCATCCTTGAATGCGAATGCAATTGCGGTGCTTTTTATCAGATAACCAGCGGGCACAGACATGCCGTTGGCTTCAAAAATCTTGCGGGCGAATGTGTTTTTGATCACATGAAATTCGCCACCGGTATCGCGCAGCTTCGCGCGAATGGCATCCAGATCAGCCATTTTGATGCCGTTATATTCAACCAGCACCACTGATTGGCTGGCATCCACCCATTTTTGATACTGAGCGAGTACCTGTTCTTTTTTCTGTCGTGAGAGAGCCAAAGTTTTTACCTCCTTTCATTAAAAGTCTTTGCCTGACAAACTTCAGGCAAAGACTTTTTCCACCCCATGACAGGGTAGGGAGATTTCTCTCAGTCTCCACCTGGGCAGGGGATTAAGTCCGGGGAAATCCCACTGGACACCTGCCGTCTTGGGCGAAGTAAATTGTCAGTCTTATGAGACGAGTAAGGATTTACTCGACTTCATGCATGGATTGGGCCGCGTTCGGTTCGACCTTGATGCCAGGGCCCATGGTCGTGGCCAGGGTAATGCGGCGAATATAAATACCCTT
>CAZLJB010000504.1:0-3229 GCA_964559195.1 uncultured Anaerolinea sp.
ATGCGCGGGCGCAAAGGCATTGCCTGGGGACTGGGCTTTTTCCAATCCATGATTTATATCGTCGCCATTACGACCGTATTGAGCCAGTTAAATAACCCGCTCAATATTATCGGATATGGCGCCGGGTTCGCCACCGGGAACGTGATTGGCATGTTAATTGAAGAACGGTTAGCGATTGGTCACATCCATCTGTGGATCATCAGCCCGCGGCTGGGAGTGGGTCTGGCCCAAACCTTGCGAGACCAGGGTTATGGTGTGACTGAAATCCCGGCGCGCGGCAAGGATGGCATGGTCAGTGTGCTGTCAGTCAGTGTGCTCCGCAAAGACGTGGGGCATGTTGAAACACTGGTGCATGAAAAAGACGCCGATGCATTCATGACATCTGAAGATGTGCGGCCAGTGCGGCGCGGCTTCTGGCGCGCTTGAGTGCCAGATTTTTCCATTCTCCCAAATAATCCATAAATTAGGCAACCATGCAACCATATTTACAAGAAATTTCAGCCGATGAATTATCTAAAAAAATGAAGGCTGGGGAAAATATTACCATCATCGATGTCCGCGAAACCTGGGAATTATCCTATGCGCATATTGAGAGCCCGTTGGTGGTAAACATCCCCATGACCCGCATCGGATCCGTTGGCATACAAGCGTTTTCAGCCAGCCTGCGCGATCCGCAGACTGAGATCGTGGTGATGTGTCATCACGGCGTGCGTTCTGCCAACGCAGCGCTTTGGATGATGCAAAACGGTTGGAAAAACGTGAGCAGCCTGGCGGGCGGGATCGAGGCCTATGCAGAACAGGTGGATGGATCGGTCGGGATGTATTAGACTTGCAATAAGCCAACCCTGGTAAAAATAACTGTGGTGGAAATATAAGTTTTTCAAAATGGATTCATGACCCACTTCAACAAATAAACCATGCCTTTCTGCGGTATACTGACGCTGATTTACAGATAAAAACCCAAGGAAGACAACAGAAAACACCATGAAACAAGTCCTTCAAAACATGCGCGACGGAAAAACAACGGTTACAGAAGTTCCCATCCCGACCCCACAGTCCGGACAGGCCCTGGTACAGGTGGCGGCTTCGTTGGTCTCAGCCGGAACCGAACGCATGCTGGTCGAATTTGGAGAGAAATCGCTGGTAGGCAAAGCCCGCTCGCGCCCTGATCTGGTCCGGCAGGTGCTGGATAAAATGCGCCGCGAAGGGCTGGTTTCAACCCTCGAAGCCACCTTTAACCGGCTCGACGCACCCATGTCGCTAGGTTATTCTTCTGCGGGTACCATCACCGCCCTGGGACCAGGCATGGATGGGTTCAAGGTGGGTCAGCGGGTGGCCTGCTCAGGCGGTGGATATGCCGTCCACGCTGAATACAATCTGGTGCCTCGCAATTTGCTGACCCCACTGCCAGACTCGCTCGACTTTGAAGCTGCAGCTTTCACAACCCTGGGCGCCATCGCCCTGCACGGCTTCCGGCTGGCTGAAACACAGGTAGGCGAACGGGTGGCTGTGATTGGGCTGGGATTGCTGGGACTACTGACCATTCAGATCGCGTCCGCGGCAGGCTGCAGAGTTTTTGGCATCGACACCAACCCTGAGCGTGTCCAACTCGCCAGGCAGTTCGGGATCGAGGCAGTTGCACGACCTGGTGCAGCCGAAGCCAGCCAGGCCTTTACTGGCAACCGCGGCTTCGACAGTGTCATTATCTGCGCCGACACCGCCTCCAACGACCCGGTCGAATTATCCGGTTTGATTGCCCGTGATCGCGCCCGGGTGGTGGCAACCGGCGCAGTGGGATTAAGTTTCCCACGAAAAATTTACTTTGAAAAAGAGCTGTCTTTCGTTAACTCCCGCTCCTATGGACCAGGCCGCTATGACCCGGCTTATGAGGAAAAAGGTCAGGATTACCCGATCGGATTTGTACGCTGGACGGAAGGTCGTAACTTTCAAACGATTGTTGAGCTGCTGGAAAGCGGCAAGCTGCAGGTCAACCCGCTGATCAGCCAGCGCTTTCCAATAGAACAGGCTGCTGAAGCCTACGACATTATCACCGGCAAAGTAAAAATACCGTTTTTGGGCGTGCTCCTGAAATATCCTGATAACCTGGCAAACCCGGCCTCCGCAGGCCTGGATCGGGGTCGCAGCCTGATCCGATTGCGAGAACCAAATCAAAAAAGCGAAAAGAGTCTCAGGCTGGGGGTGCTGGGTGCGGGTTTGTTCGCCAATGCCACCCTGCTGCCAGCCATCAAAAAGATCCCGGCCATTGAGCTGGTAGGGATTGCCTCTGCCAGCGGCATGCACGCCCAGCATTCCGCCAAAAAATTTGGTTTCGCCTACGCTTGCTCAGACGATGAGCAAATCCTGAATGATCCAGCCATCAACACGGTCGCCATATTGACCCGCCACGATTCACATGCTGACCTGGTCATTCGGGCGCTGCAAGCTGGCAAACATGTCTTCGTCGAAAAACCCCTGGCTGTTACCAACGAACAATTGTTAAAAATCGAAGAACAGCTTGCCAAATCAAGCGAAGGCTTGTTAATGGTCGGCTTCAACCGGCGTTTCGCGCCGCTTGCCATTCAGCTTTCCAAATTTCTGGCCACCCGCAGCGAGCCAATCCATGCCCATTACCGGATCAATGCCGGCTATATACCCCTCAACCACTGGACTCATGATCCGACTCAAGGCGGCGGGCGTCTGATCGGCGAGGGCTGTCATTTTGTGGATTTCATCAGTTTTCTGGTTGGCGCGACGCCAGTCTCAGTCATCGCCCAGGCTTTGCCTGATCAGGGCAGGTACCGCGAGGATAATGCCAGCCTGACCTTTAATTTCGCAGACGGCTCAATCGGCGTGGTGGATTACCTGGCCAACGGTGATAAATCCTTCGCAAAGGAGCGCGTAGAGGTTTTCTGCGGCGGTCGGATTGCAGTCCTGGATGATTACCGCTCGCTTGAATTGGTGGAAAACGGTAATCGAACCACTCGAAAATCAGCTTTCAAACAGGATAAAGGCCACCTGGGCGAAATGCAGGCCTTGACCCAAAGTCTGGTTAATGGCATAGCCGCCATTCCTTACGAGCAGCTGCTGGCAACCACCCGGGCTACCTTTGCCGCGGTCGCCTCCATTCGTGCCAACGGCGAAAAGCAGCAAATTTAAGGTACTACTTTGGCCATGTCACATTAGCGTGCAGTTGTCATTTTGAGCTGTCATTGCGAGGAGCGGCCTTTGC
>CAZLJB010000505.1:0-3227 GCA_964559195.1 uncultured Anaerolinea sp.
GGGAGAATTGGATTGTGCCATGGCATTGAAAATGGAAAAGCGCGCCCGGTCCAGCTTGTCGAAGCGGGTTTGAAAACGCTGTGCCAGGGGCTGGCGGCTTTGACGGGCGAAGGTCATCTTGAGACCGGGGTCGCGGGCAATTGCAAAAACCATGATCAGCCAGAATATTATACCAATGGGTGTTAGCCACCAGGCCGAACAAAGACCAGCGGCGACTATCAGGGCCAGCATGGATAGATTGACCGGGTGGAGCAGTGCAGTAAGCAGCGGGGAGCGGGTCATGGTTTAGAAGAAAGTGGCAATGTCATCATAAATTTTTTGGATATTTTCAGGTGAACTATCGTATTGTTTGCCGCCGGTTGGGTCTGCCAATTTTTTCAAGATGTCCTTATCGGCATCACTGCCAAAGGCAATCGTAAATAACTTGATAGAATTTCCACCTTCGCCCTGGTCCGCATTGATTTTGGCGAGAACATCATCGATGCTGGCTGTTGAAGCAGTATCCTGACCATCGGTCAGGACAACCACGGCGCGGATATGTTTGGGATCGCCATTTTTCTGGACATCATTATAGGCCTGCAAGGTGGCATCGTATAACTTGGTGCTGCCACCTTCGAAAATTCCAGATACACTATCGAGCACTTGCTGTCGTTTTTCACCAAGGGCTGAAAGGGGGGTCAGGGTTGAAATATCAGAACTAAAAATATTGATTTGCAGTTGGTCGCGGTCGTCCAGTTTTTGAATAAATTGGATCAGGCTGCTGCGAGCCGATGTGATCTTATCGCCTTTCATGCTGCCCGAAATATCCATCACGACCACCAGGTCAACCGGCTTTTTAGCCTTTTGCCATAAATTTTGGATTCCATCAATTACTGACGCACTTGGAATTTCCAGGATTGTCTTTGGTTGGGTTGGGTCTGCGCCGTGTTGGGTGTCGACAGGAGCGGTGATCGGGATGGAAGGGTCAGCCGGGCGAAAACCCAGCTCGAGCGCTTTTAACTGTTGGGGTTTATCGAGCAGGAAAGTCTCAAAAACCCCGGCAGCCTCCTTTTGGTCGGCAGTTACCCAGGGGGCATTAAGTACAACATAGGGGTGGTTAGACCAGAATGTGCCCTCTTTTGGATAAATTGCCACGACGGGTATCTGGGAAGACTGCCCACCGATGCGTTTTGTCTCTTGAGCAACGATTAAATTCTCATACATTACCGCCGCACTCAAATAGGATGGCCCATTTCCAAACATCCTGTCGGCAAAAAATCCGGTGCTTGTGCCGTAATGGATAATACTGCTTTCCACACTGGACATAAATTTCATCAATTCGGGCGACTGCAGGTCAGCGGGTGTCAAACCACGTTGTTTATTTAAACCAGCATAGGCTTCGGCAATAATTGAAACGATGCCGCTGTTGCTGTAGGCCGGGTGTGTGTGACCAAATTTAAAGGCTCCCCATTCCGGATGGTTGAAGGTTTTCCATCCATCGGTTGAAGTGGCGAGTTGGGCAATATCAGACCAACCCAGGGCTTTAGCCGGCCAACCCAGAGCCTGGGCCATTGGCCGCCACATGGCAATTACCACCGGACTGAGAACCAAATCTTTTGGCGTTCCACTGACCAGGTCGTCGGCGTGGGTCTTTTTCCATTCCGCATTGGCCACTGGTATGTAGACCGATGAGGCCGGGCTCCAAACCACGGGCTGGAGCGTGCCATCGATAATGCCGCGCACGGATTCAATGGAACCCATGGCCTTGGCTTCAATCACAATGATTTTGCCAGACTGCGTTTTATTTTTTGCATCATTAAATTGTTTGATGAGTGGGTCTAGCCACTCGGTCTTCTCGGAGCCGTAAACCAGGTTGACGGTTACTGTTTCGGCGGGAATAATACTTTGGATTTGCCCGCAGGCACTCAACAGCAGGGAAATTATTACAATAAAAGATAGAAAAATCAAGCTTCGAGATTTCATTTTTTCTCCAATTAACGGGTCACATTTCTTGACCAGAAATCGCGTAAAGTATTGAGGACATTACCAGAAGGGATTTCTACTTGGGGTAAATTTGATAAATCGGCGATTAATCCATTGGCGGCATATTGATCGAAAGGAGAGCCGGGTTGTTCAAGCTTGATGGAAGGTTCTACAGGGCGAAAACCGTATTTCATAAGCGCCAGGTTTTGTGCTGGCTGGCTAACCAGGTAGTTAATGAATAAACCGGCGGCCCTGGTCTGTTGAGGGCTGACCCAATCAGCACTGACCAGGCAGAAGGGATGATCACTCCATAACAAGGCAGGTGGGTAATAAACGCGCAGTTCACCATAACGCCCAATTGCGTTTTGAGCTTGTTCTATGGCGGTGGCCTCATAAACTGCAACGAAATCGAAAGTGCTGGGACCATAGGCGATCATTTTTTGCATCAATGGGCCGGTACTACTTTCAAATTGTCCAATACTGGATTCGGTTTCTAAAAACCATTTTTGGAACTGGCTGTCTGTTAAAATATCGGCGCTTTTCAGACCGGCGGTTTTGTCATGGTAGCCATAGGTCATTAAGAGAATCGTCATAAAGCCGCTGTTGGATTTTAGCGGATCGGTGTGACCAAATTTAACATAACCCCAATCTGGATGATTGTAAGCTGCCCAGCCCTGGGGATTGATCAGCGCGTCATGCAAATCTTTCCAGAGAGAGGCGTTTGGGTGTTGACCCCACAGGACATCTGCACGTTCTTTCCAGGCCACCAGCACCAGCGGGGTCTTGAGCACGGAGCGACAGGTGCTGGTATCTGCCGGATTGACCAGCGTTTTTCCGAATTGGGCCGTGGAAGCATCCTGCAAAGCTGCAATCTGGAGAAAGCTGGCCGGGCTGACGATAACCGGCTTTCGGGTTCCATTGAGTACCGCCGCGTTGATTTCCCAGGAGCCCATTTTTTCGAGTTGAATTTTAATTGGATGGCCATCCACGGTTGGAGAAGAGGCTGCAAAAGCGTTGACAACTTCGGTCAGCCAGGCTTCCTTCTCGGTGGAGTAAAGCAATGAAACATAAACAGGTTCGGGCGGCGGGATGATCAACTCACGCAGCGGGGCGTAGGCAACCGGACGAAAGGACGGTAATAAAATAGCGGCTGCAAAAACGAAAATAGCAGCCAACCCAAAAAGAACCAATAAAACCCAATTGATCCGTGGTGTGTACATTAATGTATAAATCTCCCCGATAATGATACGTCTGATTGGATGATA
>CAZLJB010000506.1:0-3215 GCA_964559195.1 uncultured Anaerolinea sp.
CAACACCACGGCTCTGAACACTCTTTCCCTACACGACGCTCTTCCGATCTCCAGGCGAGTCATAACGCGGGCCTGGGGCGAGGCCGGGTTGCGAACCAGCGCGGTCACCTGCCAGCCGCGCTCGATCAGGTTGCGGGTGAGGGGTTGGCCGATAAAACCGGTGCCGCCTGTTAGAAAAACGCGCATGCTAGTCTCCTGGGTCGTGAGGGCCCTGTCGTCCGCTGTTAAACGGGGTAGGATATTTCAGGGCTTGAGCCTGTAAATTGTAACGGTTTCATTTTGGTAAACGGGTTCCAAACCCGCCGGTGCCTGGAAGGCAGGCGCGCTGACTCTTTCGGTTGGCCCGTAGATGACCCAGTGGATGGGTGTTTGCTGCAGCCAGCCAGGCGGGGCGTGGCCCTGGTAGAAGGCGGTCACCAGGTCAAGTTTGTCTTCATAATGCAGGGTTTCCATGGGATGGCCCAGGTAGGTTTTCAGGCGGGTGCGTTGGGCAATGATCTGGCCGGTCAGGACTTCGCCCAGCGCAAAATCGTTGGGTGGGGCGTTTGAATCCAGCCAGCGCAGGGCATTTTCAAGATCGCGCGGGTAGAAGTGTTCGCCGGGATGGCCGCGCAGGACGAGCGATGAGCCCAAGCTCATGATCATCAAGGAAATCGAGGCAAACAGCAGCAAGCTAAAATATAGGCTGTCCTGATATTTATGGATGGCTGGAAATCTTGGGGCGTATGTTTTGATGAAATGATCCAATCCCGCAATGGCCAGGATGCCAAGTGGAATGGTGATGCCAAGCAGGAACCGGCGCTGAATGTAGATTGGCAGATAGGCTAGCACAAAGCCGGCCAGCACCCAGCTGACCAGCCCCAGCAGGGCCGGGCGCTTTTGGCGGAAGGCCTGCATGGTTCCATAGGCAGCCGGGAGCCAAAAGGGGGCAAAACCCCAGGCGTAGTAGACAGGAGAGGGTGAGAGGATCTGGTTTTGGAAGGTGAACTGGCTCCAGAAGGGGTCGCGGTTTAGAATGATGAAGTTATACACCAGCAGGGGAACCTGGGTCAGGGCGATGATGGCCAGGCCGGCGAGCTGGTGTGGGTTGAGCTTGCGATCCTGCCACCAGCCTGAAAAGGCGGCCCCGGCCATGGCCACATCCACGACCGCGAAGGCGATGGGGTTGGTGGTCTGGCTGATGACAGCCAGCATAGCAACCAGCAGGATGCTTGTCCACTTGCCTGTGCGCAGACTGGCCAGATACAGATTCAGTGCAGTCGCCATCAAGGCCAGGGAAAAAGAGAAGGCTGGAAAGACCGCGATGCTGAAAAAGACATAGGCATCCGTAAACCAAAAGTCAATTGGCAGCGCGGGGTTATTAGAGAACCCATTAAAAACGATTTGCAGGTAACCGGCGCCCCCACCGATGGCGCACAGCAGGAAGGCGCGCCGGGCAAGTTTTGGATCCTGGAATATCTGCTGGCAGAGGCGGTAGATGGCATAGAGGGCCGCCAGCCCAAAGACCCAGGTGGCCAGGTGGTAGGTGGTCTCGGCTTCCAGGTTGAGCCAGGCGCTGATGTGACCCAGCACCAGGTAAAAGACCCGAATGAAGGCGGCCGGGTGTGGT
Organism: uncultured Anaerolinea sp.; assembly: GCA_964559195.1. GTDB lineage: Bacteria > Chloroflexota > Anaerolineae > Anaerolineales > Villigracilaceae > UBA5195. The sequence continues at coordinate 1,610 of CAZLJB010000506.1, forward strand.
TCGCTGGTAAAGCGCATGGAGTATGTCCAGCTGCCCATGCGCCCGGCCTGCATCATGGCAATGTGAACTGAATAATCGGCGGTGTCAAAGTGGGTGCCGCGGAAGAGCAGCTGGCTGGTGGCGGAAGCCCGGCCGACCCAATACGGCAGGGTGCTGAAGGCCAGGATGGCCAGCGCGCTGGGGAAAAACCAGAGAAAATCTTTGAGAGCAGGATGGTTCTTCATGGGTGAGGCACGCATTATGGTACTGAGTACTTGGGGTAAATATTATTAGGATAGATTTGGTGGGATGGGGTCGTTTTTTATGATGAACCAACTCCAACCCGCCAGACTCACTAAACCGAGCAGGATCCAGTAACCATCTGAAATTGGGCGTTCCCAAATCAGGACACTGGCTATGAAAGCGTTAATGAAAAGTCCGATCCACAAGCCACGTTTTGAGTGAAAAACGTGTGCGAGACTCCAGAACAGTGGCAAGGACAGGAGTGGATAATCATACTGCAGGGCGTAGGGTGTGACTGCGAAGTTGGCCAACAGGGCTGCACAGATCACACCCAACAGTGAATTTGAGCGAAATATGACCAATAATAATGACAGCCCACTGGCCAGAGTGGCAAGCCATTGGATGATAGAGACCGTGCCGTTTGTGAGCCCGTAGCCCGTCAGCCAATCGGTCAGGGTGGTGTTAATGCGAAGGGCAACGACCACGTTGGGCGCGTCCAATACCTGTCCCAACTGGCTGCCCAATCCGGATTGCAACAAGGGCGAATACCAGCCAGGGGACAGGGCAGTGGACACCAGCAGCAAGACAATCAACACCAGACCCAGGCTCAGGAAGGTTTGCCAGCGCCGGCGTAATACCAACCAGAGACAGATGGCAGCGACGGGCAGCAAGGTGATGTTTGGTTTGATCAGCAGCATGGCCAGCCAGAAACCGGCCCAGTTCCAACTGGATTTTCGCAGCGCTGCCAGCGCCAACACCAGCAGGGTGAATAAAATAATGCCCAGTTGTTCATAGCGCCAGGTGATCCAGGCGAACAGGAAGGTGGCATAAAGGAACATCAGCCAGCGTCGCCACCCGATTTGAGGCCAATCCAGCAGACTGGCAAGCTGCCAGAGCCCCAGATTCCAAATGATCCAATTGAGCAGGATCCAGACTGCGCGCGCAATTTGAAAGGGTAGCAGAGCCAGGGGCGTGAAAAACCAGGCCAGCCAGGGTGGGTAGTAAAAGGGATTGTTGTGGACGAAACCGGAGACAGTCATCAACATTTTGGCTAGCTGGGCATAATCGTAAGGGTTGCCGCCGGTCAACAACAGCCGAGCCGCAGCATAGTAAACGCGGAAATCCTGTCCGAAAAGGAGCAAGGCTGAGAGTGCCATCAGACCGCTGGTTACCAACCAGGCGCTCAGCGCGGCAAAGTTAAATAGTCGGGTGCGGTGCAGATCGGAGGCTGTCTGGGTGGTCAATGAATTGTCTCTGGTTGGCGGATTTACGAAGAGAGTAATAGTTAACGAAAATTGCGGCAGGGAAAAGGAATGAGCTCAGGCTAATTTGCTGAGTTCCTGGATGATGAGGTTTTGTTCATCGGCGGGCAGGTTGGAGATGC
>CAZLJB010000507.1:0-3214 GCA_964559195.1 uncultured Anaerolinea sp.
ACAGTGCCGGTTTAAATTAAAAGACACCGCTGCAGGGTGTCTTTGGGGAAATAACGAAAACTGATTTTAGCTTTTCTAACCAATCCATCACAGGCTGATAGTGATTAGCTGTTGAATAAACCCAGCGCTTCAAATTTGTGTCACAGGTCCACTTTTCCTATTTTTTCATTTAAATTAGACCAAAAAGGTTGTATGTTTCTGCACTGATATGGGGGAGCAAACCTGAGGCCTGTGCACAACTCAGGTTTCGATTAGACCGGGGGTTTTTTTTAAATAGCGTGCCACTTGCGAAAAGCATCCAGGCGACGACTGATATCTGGCTCCGGGTACTGTGATAGATCATTTACCTGGGCAGGCAGCGTGCCGGTCAGGGCGCTGAAGACCGCCTGAACCCCGTGCGCGACACTGCGTGGGTCATAACCACCTTCCAGCACAAAAACAATTTTGCCGAAACAGATTTCTTGGGCAAGATCGACAAGTTGTTTGGAAATAGCATAATAGCCGGCTGTGGAGAGTCCAAGCGCTGTAAGCGGGTCGGTCCAATGTGCGTCAAACCCGGCCGAGACGATGATCAGTCCCGGCTGGAAAGCCTGCAATAAAGGCCGCACAGCCTGGTCAAACAAATGGGTAAAACAGGCATCGCCGCTATAGGCCGGCAGCGGAAAATTGGCAATTCGCCCCCTGGCGTGCGGAGCAGCCTCCAACCAACCGCTGCCCGGGTAGATACCTTCTTGGTGCGTTGAAAAATAACCAGCACGCGGATTGTTCCAAAAAGCCTTTTCGGTGCCATTCCCATGATGAGCATCATAATCCACCACAAAGATGCGCTCCACGCCATTTTCAAGCGCATCCAGGGCAGCAATAGCCACATTGTTCAACAGGCAAAAACCCATCGACCGCTCAGGTTCGGCGTGGTGCCCGGGCGGGCGCACCAGTGCAAAGGCATTGCTGGCTGTTCCTTTGGTGACGGCACGCGTAACAGCCAGGCTGGCGCCGGCCGCCAACAATGCAGCCTGAAACGAGGTGCGGGTGACATAAGTGGGAGCGGCATCAATTATCCCCTCTCCTTTCTGGCAATCAGCTTCCAACTGGGCCAGCATACTGGTAGTGTGTACTCTGCCAACCTCACCCAGGCCGGCAGCAGGAAAAGGAAAAGCCGTCAAACCCGGAATTTGGTCCAACTCCAATAAACCCAGACGACCTGGATGTTCGGGATGATTTGCAAAGTGATGCTCGCTGGCAGGCGCAAGGCTGTAAAGAGTCTGCATGGTCTGATTCTACTCGCTTAAACAAATGTGAGATATGCCTTTTGACATATCTCACACTTTGCAGGGGGAGGTTCACATGATCAAATGGGGGTATGGGGGGGATATACCCGACCATTTTCTCGATGGCGACACCAGTTGTACCAATAAGAATTTCTAAGGTATCGTTATAAACATTTTATATCATAATTATCATAAATACATTAAGAAATAATTAGAGTTTTCCATGTTTATCCGGCCCCTCTCCAAACAACGCCAGCCATTCATCCACTTCGCGGGCGGTGAGGCTGCTTTTTGACCCATCCACGTGCGAAGGCCTGGCACGCAGAGTTTCACCTACCTGGCGAGCAAATTCATCTGACGAAATTACCTTGGCACCCGCCGATCTCGCCTCAGCCTGCACGCGGTGATCAGAAGAAACCACGCTCCAATTTTTTGCGTCATTTTTCAAATACTTCAGCCTTAAACGAATGGCTTCATCTGCAATCTGAGGTTTGCGAACAAAGATGACATTCACAAGGCCGATTTTTTTCCTCTGGAGTCCGCCAGGTTGGGCGTTGTCAAAATAAATTTCTACCTGTCCTCGACGGGAGAGCCGGCAAAATTCATTCAGCCGCTCAATCAGCTCGGTCTCATCATCCATCGAACTTAAATCCAGACCCAGATTGGGAATCAGATTATGACCATCAATCAGGTAAGGCATGGTGGCCTCATCCGGTCCAACAAGTAATAACTTGCTACCGCTTGGCCAAAACATGGGCAGGAATAAACCATTTTCATTTCCCTCCGCTCAAAAACTCATCCTGCGAATTTTTCGTAAAAAGTGCAGGGTCGCACAACCTTCCAACTATTTTACCCCGCAACCATCCGCACGGCCCGGATCCAGGCATCTTTTTCTGATCCAGGAGCTTCGTCCATAAATCGGTAGTCATTCTTTCGAACATACTCTGCCAGATCGTTCCGCAGAACCTGCATAATTTCACACTGGATTTGAATCAAGATATTTCGCTTGCCGGCATCCCGCATACGCAGCAGAGCCTGCCGCAAATGGCCCAGGCACAGTCCCTGAGAAGCCGCCAGCACCGATTGGACTTGTTCTGTCAGAATATTGGCAGACAGCTCTGAAATCACCCTGGCGGTGATTTCAGCCCGGTTCAGACAGGCCGGGCAGGGCTTGACAGGCGCCGCCAGCGTTGACTTTTGATCAATTTGCTCAAGAATCACCCGCAGCAAATCCTCATAAATAATCGCCAGGCCAAGTGCTTGTCCCTGGGTATCATTCAACGCCTGGCGGGCGTGCGCGCCGCAAAATCCCAGGCTGGCGCGTAGCTGCTGTCTTAGTGAATAATCGTTGACACTTTCATAAAATAGCCGCTCCAAATAACGCAAATCAGCCGCCTGCTGTACCCGGCAAAGCGGGCAGCCTTCCAAGCGGCAGGCTTCCAGGAATGCCTCAGATAGCGCTGTATGGGACATTTTATAATCATACTTTATGACGGATAAAATGCAAGCCTTATTCGGCTTCATCCTGAAAAAATCAGCTACAATTCACTGATGCAAGAATTTCATTTTTCGATTCAGAACCCACTCGCAGATATCCCGGGGCTTTACGCCGGGTTCGATGCACCGATTTGCGCGCTGGATTGCGGACAAAAATGTGCTCCATGGAATACCAACGGCAAACCATTTTGCTGCGACATCTGTCACGCCATTCCGGCAGCCTACCACGAAGAGTGGATAAGCCTGCAAAACGACACCGATCTGTGGCACCCCTGGCGCGGTGACGAGTGTCAAAACAGCATCCTGGAAGAACATGAGACCCTGCTGGCAGAAACTCCGGAAAACATGCTGCTGTTGGCCTGTCTGGGACCAACTTTATGTCAAAGACCATACCGGGCTTTAAGCTGCCGGCAGTTCCCGTTTTTTCCTTACGTCACATCCGACTACCG
>CAZLJB010000508.1:0-3208 GCA_964559195.1 uncultured Anaerolinea sp.
AATTCACAAACCGTTTTCGATTGTGCGTTGATGTGATTCATGGAAGCCTATCTGAGACAGGTCAAATAGCATAATAGTCAGGTCATCAGCCCTGATATCGACCCGGTAGACCGGGTCGATATCAGGGCTGATTTATTTTTACCTGGTTACAGCTGCAGTGTTCACATTCAAGCAAGTGGATGGTTTTTTCTTGAGCAGCGATGGCTTGAGTAAGGCTGATGTTTATTCGATGGTGTTGCTGCTGATCACTTTTGAATACCAGCGTGCGCTTTCTTTGGGGATGCGCTGTTGGGTGTTGTAATCCACCCAAACGATCCCAAAACGTTTTTCATAGCCTTTGGCCCATTCAAAATTATCCATGAAGGACCAGGCAAAATAGCCCGCTAATGGAATTCCAGATGCAATGGCTCTATGCGAAGCAATCAGGTGGTTTTTGATATAGTTTAAACGATGGTGATCAGAAATCTGCCCATTTTCATCAGGGCCATCTGCATAGCTCGCGCCATTTTCCGTGATATAGAGCTTGGGAGGCAGGTAATCAAAATAAGTTTTGGATAATAATCCGTATAAACCGTCCGGGAAGACTTCCCAATCTACATCCGTATAATTTTCCGGCGTTTTTGGAGCTGCGAAGAGAGTTTGTGGGTCATTGTCAGGCACATTTGCCCGAACCACGTGCCTGGAATAATAATTAAGTCCCAAAAAATCAGTTGATACAGAGATACTGTCCAAGTCGCCTGGTTGAACAAAATCCAACCCATTCGGCAATGCGCCTATTTTTTCAAAATCAGCACAGGCATCTGATGGATAACCGCGTCCATAGAGTGGATCAAAGAACCAGCGAGTCCAGCGGGCGTCTCCCTGGCGGTTGGCATCCCGGTCTGCGAAGCTGTTGGAAGCCGGGACCGACCAATTTGAATTAAGAGTAATCCCCACCTCAGCATTTGGACTGTTTTGGCGAATGACCGGCACGGACCATCCATGCGAGAGCAACAAGTGGTGAGATGCGCGAACTCCCAAGGCGAAGTCATTTGTGCCTGGCGCGTGAACTCCCATTGAATATCCCATCCAGGCCACCACGGCAGGTTCATTATGCGTGATCCAGTTTTTGGTTCGATCCCCTAAGGTTTTCGAAACTGTGTTTGCATATTCAACAAAGGCTTCTGCCGTAGAACGGACAGCCCAACCGCCCTCATCTTCCAGCGCCTGGGGCAAATCCCAGTGTTCCAGGGTGATGAAAGGGGTGATTGCATTTTTCAAGAGCTCATCAACCAGTCGATTGTAAAAATCCAACCCGGCCTGATTGATTGCTCCTCGCCCAAGTGGAATAATGCGCGGCCAGCTCAAGGAAAACCGGTAGGCTTTTAGACCCAGGTTTTTCATTAAGGCAATATCATCTTTCCAGCGGTTGTAATGATCGCAAGCAATATCACCAGTATCGCCTGCATGAATTTTGCCAGGCAAATGTGTAAAGCGGTCCCAGGTGGATTCTCCCTTGCCATCCGAATCCCAACCACCTTCGATTTGATAGGAGGCAGTTGCGGCGCCCCAGATGAAATTATCAGGAAATACAAAAGAGCTTTTGGACAGCATAATGTTATCTCATCCTTGTAAAAAATGTAAGTTGCTTAACGTGATTTGTGCGTTTGAAAATATGATGTGATAGTTCTGTATCTAGAATATTGCCTTCAGACATTGTGTTTTGATGGTTAGAAAAATCGATTCGAAGCATCTCCTTTTCATCTGCTTGCATAATTACTACAACTGGAACCTGGCAAAAAGTAAAGGCATAGGAACCTGGATTAAGATCAATCTCGTTTTGAACCCCGCTTGTATCCAGGTAGGAAAATTTCTGCGGATGAGATAATAATTCGGAGGTCTGAATGAGTGAAGTGTTAAAGGCAATCTGGCCGTGGTTGACATAAAGTCCAAGTTCTCTTAGCCGGGTCAGAATTTCTTCTTTGACCTGACCGGTCATGCCAGGTTGTTTGGCACCTTGCCCGGCCGGAGTATGTGAATAGGGATCGGTTGGAAAAGCCCCGTACACTTCGGGAGATTTGTTATAACCAAGTCCGGCCTGGATATCATAGTAACTGGTTAAAAGGGCCTGGATAGTTTCGGGTTCGGCCTGGGTGTCGAGCGCGTGCCAATAATTTTCCTGGACAGCCAATAAAAGCTTGGAAACCATGTGCCAATATATACTGCCCAGACCTTCATAAGCAAAAAAAGTGCCAGACCGGCCAGTAAAGGCATTGTGTTTGAATAAATCTTCAAAAAGATTCAGGATAAGGCCGGTTTCTGCTTCAACCAGCGGCCGGTAAAATTCCGATTTATTCAGTTTTGCCAGAGCAGTCTTTACATCCCCGGCATTCCTAAAGTTGCCATTAAAGTGAAAATCGCCTTGCTGGTCTCTCGTGATCAGCGAGTCATTCCCATTCTCAATTAATGCAGTAATTAATTGAGAATCCTGGATTTTTTTCTTTGCGATGGAGTTTTTTCGGATAAAGCCGGGTAAATCCCGATCTGGATAAAGAATGTAGCTGTGCTGATCAGGTCGGAAAAGCCGCGATTCGCGCAAACTTTTTAGGACAGAGACCGCCTCGGTACACGATAACAAGCCTGAAGCCAGGATCGAAACCTGGCCTTCTAGCATTTCATCAAGGTGACCAATTGACACAAGACCAGGCTTAATTTGAATGATATTGTAGGCATGAAAAAGGTTGTCTGGGCGGCGATTTGCAGTTAATGAATGTTGAATATATTCCAAAGCGATGTTTAAGAAAAGGCGTACATCATCTTTTTGCAATGGAATAAATTCACCCGAAAAACCATTTTCATAATAGTTTGTTCGAAATGTACTACCAGCCTGACCAAGCGCATCCATGATATTTTTACGCCTGGCTGGCTCAAAAGTTTTCGATGTGCGCATGTCATTTGCATAGTCGTTGAGGGTGCGATCGATATCTTTGAGTAAAACGGCAATTTCACATGTCACGTGAAAATTCTGCCCAGGCGTTTCGGTAAGAATTTGTTGCAAGAAAACAATAAATCGCCGCAAGTAACCCAGGGTTACAACCGATAATCCTTTTCCAACCAGGGCGTTATTAGCATCATTCCATTCTGGACGCTGAGTATTCATCCAAATGCCACCGTCAGGAACGAAATTGGCCAATTTTGCTAGCAAAAGGGACAATAATTTTTCGAACAA
>CAZLJB010000509.1:0-3191 GCA_964559195.1 uncultured Anaerolinea sp.
CACGGCTCTGAACACTCTTTCCCTACACGACGCTCTTCCGATCTTGGAACGCAAACGCACCCATACTTTTTGCATTTCAGGCATGGCCTTTCAGGATGCCTGGACGCTGGATTTGGAACGCCTGCGCGATTGCTACATCCACACCGCCAGCCCGGATGGCCGCTTGGTGCCGTTTTGCGCCTATAACCTGACGGATCGAAACGGGCGTTCGCTTTACCGCCAGCCCGCCCTTCAAATCGCCGCCAAACACTGAGCCAGTATGCAAATCACCCCGCTGGATGCCTGGATCGCAAACAAAACCGCCGCCTTTAGCCCGGGAGGGGGCTCTGACCTGTCCCGCGCGGGCCTGGAAGCCTGGCAGCTTCACAAATTAAATGAAACCCTGGCGCTGGCCCATCAAAAAAGCCCGTTCTACCGCCAGCACTTCAACGGACTGCCCCAATCCATCGACAGTCTGGCCGGGCTGAGCCAGTTTCCGCTGACCAGCCCCGAGCAGCTGCGCGCCAACCCGCTGCGCTTTGTGTGCGTCTCACAGGATGAAATCCAGCGCGTGGTCACCTTGCAAAGCTCGGGCACCACTGGCGAACCAAAGCGGCTGTACTTCACATCCGACGACCAGGAATTGACCATCGACTTCTTTGGTGTGGGCATGTCAACCTTCACCCAACCCGGCGACCGGGTATTGATCTTTCTGCCCGGCGAAACCCCCGGCAGCGTGGGTGACCTGCTGCGCCTGGGATTGCAGCGCCTGGGACGCGAACCCCTGCCCTATGGCCCGGTGCGTGATCCACTCGACGCCCTGGAAAAGATTAACAAGCTGCGCGTCAACTGCCTGGTGGGCTCGCCCACCCAGATGCTCGGGCTGGCCCGGCGGGCCCGACAGCCGGGTCTGGCTGGCAGCCCATCCTTTGCGCCGGACAGCGTGCTGCTCTCCACCGATTACGTCCCAGCCGCCATCACGCGCGAACTGGAAGACACCTGGGGCTGCCGCGTCTTCAATCACTATGGCGCCACCGAAATGGGTCTGGGCGGCGGCGTAGAGTGCCAGGCCCACCTTGGGCTGCACCTGCGCGAAGCGGATCTCTACTTCGAAGTGCTGGATCCCAACAGCGGGGCGCCTCTGTCAGCGGGCGAGAAACAGTATGGCGAAGTGGTCTTTACCACCCTCACCCGGCGCGGCATGCCACTTATCCGCTACCGCATCGGAGACCGCAGCCGCTTCATCCGGGGCAATTGCCCGTGTGGCACAGCCCTCAAAACCATGGAAGCAATCAGCGGGCGCTTCAGCGGTTTTGTGCAGGTTGGGGATCGCCTGCTCCGGCTGCCTGAATTTGACGAGGCGCTCTTCCCCATTCCGGGCTTGCTGAACTTCAACCTGGCAGTCAGCGGCCAACCCGGACAGGAAGCCCTGCAGATCGAGGCCCACATGCTGACCAGTGAGCCAGCTGCCCATCTGATCCAGGCAGCCATCCAGAGCCTAGCAGGGCTCGACCAGGTAACTATAACCATTGACTGCAAGCACAATCCCAAAGAGGCTGGCAGTTTGCTAAAACGAGTAATTTTGGACAGGCGAGGTGCATGATGCGTGAAGTTTTTAAAGAAATTGAAGCCTGGCGTGCCCAGGGCAAGTCCGTCGCAATCGCAACCAATGTCAAGATCGATGGCTCATCGCTGCGCCCCCTGGGTGCCAAAATGGCCATGACCGCCACACAGTCCGCTGACAACAGCGGGCCTGCCCAAGAAATTGCCGGCTCGGTGACCGGCGGCTGCATTGAAGGCGTGGTATATGAAGAAGCCCAGGCCGTCATCAAGGACGGTCTACCCAAACTGCTGCACTATGGTGTCCCGAGCGAAGACACACCCTGGGAAGTAGGGCTGAGCTGCGGCGGCACGCTGGAGGTCTTTGTCGAAAGCCTGGATGGGCCCGCCTGGCGGGAAATCTACCCGGCCCTCAAAAACTGTCTCGAAAACAACCAGCTGGCGGCGGTTGCGACGCTGATCGCCGGCCCGGGCCTGGGCCGAAAATTAATGCTCCAGCCGGATGGCAGCACGCTTGGCAGCCTGGGCAGTGCCGCCTTAAACGCACAGGTGTTGGATTGGATGCGGCTGGAAAGCGCCATCCAGGAATCGACCTGGCGCGCCTTCCAGGATGCAGACCAATCTGTGGATGTCTTCGTGGATGTATTTGTGCCCGCCGCGCGCATGATCGTGGTCGGGGCGGTCCACATCGCCATCCCGCTCGTTACACTTGCAAAGGTCCTCGGTTACCACACTATCGTGATCGACCCGCGCACCGCCTTCGCCACCCGCGAGCGCTTCCCGCACGTCGATGAATTGATCAGCGAGTGGCCTTCCAGCGCGCTGGAAAAATTGCGCCCGGATGAAGGCACCTACATCGCCGTTCTCAGCCACGATGAAAAGCTGGATAACCCGGCCCTGGCAGTGGCGCTCACCAGCCCGGCCCGTTATGTGGGTGTCTTGGGCACCCGTAAAAAATTGCACTTACGCTACGCGGCCCTGCGCGAACTGGGCGTTTCGAATGAGCAGCTGACCCGCCTGCGCGCCCCGATTGGCATGTACATCGGCGCAGTCCTGCCCGACGAAATCGCTCTCTCCATCCTGGCGGAAATGGTTTCAGCCCGGCACGGTATCAGCCAGGCTGCCACCCGTCAAGGCGCCCCACTCATCCCGCTGCCCGCCTGATAATTTCGATTTTATCTTCGTAACTAATTTACCTGACAGCATAATTACTCCCAGGATGTTTTCCCAGGTTAGAAAACATCCTGGGAAAAGGATAAAATGGTTTTTTGTGAGTTTTCACGGGAAGAAGCCCCGTGAAAACTCACATAGCTTGGAAAACCACCGATTTTTTTGTCCCGGCGGCAAAAACTAGAATGGCTGTAGATCCGAACCAAAGAGTGCTGACTAGATTAAAAGACCCAGTTCACCTGGCCCGTCTCACGCGTATCATAGCCCCCCAGGTTATTAATAGACGCCTTGGCGCGTGATGTCTCCAGCCAGTCCCGCAGAGCCTGGACGGATTCCATTTCCCATTTCTGCGCCGGTATGACCAGATCATAGCGCTCGGTCGTCAGGGGCACAAAATCGAGCCCAAAAGATAACGCCGCGCTTTGCACACCCAGCCCGACATCAACCAGACCCTTGCTGACAGCCCGTGCCACTTCGGAATG
>CAZLJB010000510.1:0-3188 GCA_964559195.1 uncultured Anaerolinea sp.
ATGCGGTTCAACTTATTGGTCATCGAATCGTCTGGTCTTTTATAATATTATTTATATTTATATTGGCAAGCAGACAGTATAATAAATTGAAAAATGAAGCCTTCCATTGGCGGGTCTTATTAATTTATTTGTTTGCGGCTGTACTGATTAGTATAAATTGGCTTGTTTACGTTTGGGCTGTTAATTCCAATTTTGTAGTTGAAGCCAGCCTGGGTTACTTCATCAATCCGCTTTTGAGTATTTTAATGGGAGTTATTTTCCTGCGTGAACGCCTCCGTACATTCCAATGGATGCCAGTAATCCTTGCGTTTTGCGGCGTATTTTACCTTACCTTGGTTTATGGTCGATTGCCGTGGATTGCCCTTTCACTGGCTTTTTCCTTTGGCACTTATGGTCTGGTAAAAAAAATCTCTCCACTCGGCTCTCTTTTCGGTTTAACAATAGAAACCGGATTATTATTTATCCCAGCATTAATTTATCTTTTATATGCAGATTTTTCGGGGAGTGGCGTTTTTCTGCATAATTCTGTGATGATAAATATTTTGCTTATCGGTGCTGGAATTGTAACTACCATTCCTTTATTAATGTTTGCAAGCGCTGCGCAAAGCATTCCCTTATCCGTGATAGGCATTATGCAATTTATTACGCCAACAATCCAGTTTTTCTTAGGCGTTTTAGTGTACAAGGAACCTTTTGATACCCCACATTTTTTTGGTTTTGCTATTGTTTGGTTTGCCCTGGCGTGTTATTTAATCGAAGGTTTTTGGGCGCGGAATAAGTTCCAATCTGTGCCAATACCAGAGTTGGGAGAAGGGTAGTTATTGAAAAAATGGAACAAAAACATTATCGAATTTTGGAAATAGCTAAGACAGATTGACAAAATCAAAAAGCCATTGTTGTATTGGAGAAAACTATGAAAGTGTTATTTATTGGCGGAACCGGTTTGATTAGTATTGCCTGTTCAGAATTGGCGATTGAGCGCGGGATGGATCTGACGATCTTGAATCGATCAGTTTCTACTAAACATACAGCTCCTGCGGGATCAAAGGCTTGGATATGTGATATCCATGCCGAGAAAGAACGGTTTGCCGAACTTATGAAAGGGCAAAATTTCGATATTGTTGTAGATTGGATTGCCTTCACTCCAGAAGACATCGAACGTGATATTAAGTTGTTTCGTGGTAAAACCAACCAATATATTTTCATCAGTTCAGCCAGCGCATACCAAAAGCCCCCTTCCAGTTATATTATTACAGAAGAAACTCCATTGGAAAATCCATTCTGGCAGTATTCAATAGACAAAATTAACTGCGAGCGGCTTTTATTGTCTGAGTATGAGAAGATTAACTTCCCGGTAACAATTATTCGACCATCATTAACTTATGGGCTTTCTCAAATTCCGCTAATTATGGGGAGCTGGACTAATCCCTACACAATTGTTGATAGAATTAAAAAAGGTCAAAAAATTATTGTACCTGGCGATGGATCATCCTTATGGGTATTAACCTGGAATGGTGATTTTGCAAAGGGTTTATTGGGATTATTTGGTAGGCAAGATGCCATTGGTCAGGCTTTTCATATCACGTCGGATGAAGTACTGACATGGAATCAAATCTATCAGGAGTTGGGCCTGGCAATTGGTGTGGCACCAAATATTGTTCATATCCCATCAGATTTGATTGCTGCCTATTCACCTCGTGCAATTGGTAGTTTGATTGGGGATAAGGCAAATAGCGTCGTTTTTGATAACAGTAAAATAAAGAAATTCGTACCTCATTTTAAGTGCGATGTTTCCTGGGCAGAGGGAGTTCGGCGGGCTATTAAATGGCATGAGAGCGATCCAGCCAGGCAGTCTCTTGATTATGAATCCAATCAATTATGGGATAAGATCATCGAAGCATACGAAAAATCATTTCCTGTGTAATTTGAAAGCTGATTGAAATAAAAAAAACTACAATCTTGCTAATTATTGGCAGCGAGATTGTAGTTTTATATTATAAAAAACTTTAATTTTGTGGTGCTGAAGGTATTAATATTCTTCCTCTTCTTCATCAGCCCATAAATCATCATCTTCATCATCGATGTCTTCTTCTTCCCATTCTTCTAACTCTTCTTCATCCCATTTTTCTTCACCGACAACTGCACCATCTGCAGGTGAGTATGTTGCGCAGCCAGTATCGGGATCGATCTCAACTGCGGCCGCAGAACAATAACCGTCGTCTATGAACACACAATCTGTGTAGTGACAGCGAATGCGGGGCATATTTTCCTCCTAATTTACCGGTTGACGTACCAGGCGGATTAAAGTGATTAAAAATAAAAGGGTCATTGTGGTCTGAGACGCGATACAGAAAGGACATAAGGCTCTAATTACATAAATTTCTAAATAGATAAGGTATAAAGTGAATGCAAAACCAGTTAATGAAAACCCAAAGACTGCCATCGTGCTATTTTGTTCAAAAAACTTACCTGTCCGATTTTGTAAGAGTAGCATGGCTAGTATCGCTCCGTAACCAAGTACGCCAATTAACGCTACGGGTATACCATAAACTTCTGAATAGGGGCTGGCGTTTACGGAAGAGCAATCACCACTACCCAGACACATGGCATTGTTCGATGTTAATTTATAAATTGTCATGTAAATCGAATCAATAATCCCAAATGTCGTCAGTGCTACCGATATCCAATATAACTTCTTATCCATTTTAATTCTCCAGAAACCATGCCTCAACCTCTGACCCGGGCGGGCAAAATTTTACACCAGAGGGAATAATTAGTAAAGCATTTGCTTGAACTAGCGAAAATAAATTTCCTGATCCTTGATGCCCGGTCAGTGTTGCGTAATACGTCCCGTTTATTTCTTTAACAACTGAACGCAGATAACTTTCTCGACCATCTGATGCGATGCCTTCTGTGATTGTAACTTTGGTGCTTAGATTCCTTTTCGGTGTAATTCCAGACATTAACTCAAGAGACGGTTTTATAAATACAAGAAAGCTTACAAAAGATGCTACCGGGTTACCTGGAAGACCGAAAAAAGGGATGTTTCGATATAAACCAAAGGCTAACGGCTTGCCTGGGCGCATATTAACTTTCCAGAAATTCAAGAACCCGGAAGATTCTACAACAGCCTTTACAAAATCGAATGCCCCGGTGCTCACCCCAGCAGAAGTTATAATCAAATCACA
>CAZLJB010000511.1:0-1557 GCA_964559195.1 uncultured Anaerolinea sp.
GGCATACATACGACCCCCAGGAAGATCCGCAAAAGAAACATATTTTCCGACAGGAGAGGTTCCATCGGCGGTAGAAAAATAATATAAAAGTAGTAATTGTTGAAATTCCGGCAATTCGATGTTAACCGAATTATAAAAAATGAATTCCCCTTGTTTACATTTCAAATCAGAGCCAAATAATTTCAAGGAAAATTCGCCATCAAGGGAATTTATCGCAATAAATTCACTACCCGTATTTTCTTCCAGGATATCCACCGATACACTTCTCAATTTGTCTCGCAGCTCATGGGCTCTTTGAACAAATCCAGGAATAGATTCCTTTGCCGGGCGAAAATTTGGGGTATCCAATTATTAAATTTCCACAGCCAGGCAAGTCAAGGTTTCTTCTACTCCTGGAATTGGCTGCACCAAACCAGCCAAAATTTTCCCGAGGTCATCAATATCTTTGGATTCTACGATTGCAACTGCGTCATAAGGTCCAAATGTCATATTTACATCTTTAATTTGAGGAATTTGTTTAAGTTGATGAATGACATCATAAATTTCACCAGTTCTAATATTGATTAAGACAAATGCTTTCATAATTACTCCATAAATGAGACTTCCCAACAAAGTACACTTCAATTTTCTAATCGCAAGATAAGGGTACAACGCACAGTAAAAGTATACAAAGGCCAATCGTCACCTTCTAAACATATCATAAATCATAATCTATCCAGATGACCCAACGTATTGGATCAACCAAAACTGCAAACAAATTTATTGTTCCCCCCTTTTCCCACTAATCGCAGCAGCCAATAGGATGGCAGCTATCAAAATTACACCCAATACCAGCAAACCAGATCCAGATTGAATCGCAGGAGACGGGGGTTGAGTTGCCTGAATCACTTGAGTTGGAACTATCGTCTCTACCGCAGAAGGCTTCAGGCTAGGGGTAGTTGTGACTGTTTTTGTAGGTAAATCCGACGGTACCGGGGTGGGGATATTCACCTTTATTATCAACAATTTATTCCCTGGAAAGATATTTTCCGATTCTGTCAGATTATTCCACTGCCTTATTTCAGCAACCTTCACACCATAAGAAATTGCGATCAGCCAGAGGGTCTCGCCAGGTTTAACGAGATGGATAATTTTCCCATCAGAGCGTGGAGTTGCAGGCATTATTGTGCTGACAAATACGGGCGTGACGGGCCTTGTCGATTCAATGTTTCCGGATTCACCAATAACCGAAGCAATAGCAACTGGCTTTCGATTAGCAGAAGGTTGGGCACAATCTATCACATAATAAACATAATCCCCTACCACCGCCACACCAGCCCCAATCTCTGATAGATTTGGTGAAAGCATTGTTAATAAATGCGGTTCATCTGCCTGCCATGACAAAACCGCTTCACTTACCGAGAGATTTGTCCCGGCGGTAATATTTTCAGAATAGAAACCTCCATGGGATAAGTCCCCCGCCAGTGGATAACCTGCCGCCAAACCGCGCTGCCACGGATGGGAGCCATCTGCACCCAAATGTGTTACACCCGATACTGACATATATTGGGCATGTTG
>CAZLJB010000511.1:1657-3182 GCA_964559195.1 uncultured Anaerolinea sp.
GGTGACCACCATGTTACCGAAGTCAGACGTATGTTATTTGATACTGCGGGTGTAATCAATGTTTATGCCAGCAGCGCTTTTCAGCTAGTGCAGGTCGAATTCGATGAGACAATCGTTAGCCACGAAAAACTTCTTGCATTATTGAGTGATGCTGGTTATATGGGTGAAATTCCCATGATGGTTGAGACAGGACATCCAGAAGAAAAAGCCAGTATTTTTAGAAATACAGCGACTTATATGTCCGTAAAAAAAACAGTCAGCTTTGCCCAAAAAGCACCATACCAGGGACGGCCACTTTGGAATTGCCCTGGTATGGGTGTTATCAAAAAAATGGATGAATAGAGGTAGAACATGCCGAAGAAAAGAGAAGTGACGGAATACACGATTGACCCCGCAGCCCAACAAATGATTATTCGGGCAGAAAAACTGGGTATCGGCACTGCTTTCAGCCGCTCAGATAACATGGCCCCGTGCAATATTGGTGCAGTCGGAATGTGTTGCAAACAATGCGGAATGGGACCCTGCCGGCTAACCAAGAACGGCGATGTGGGTGTATGCGGAGCATCCCTTGAAACTATTCAAGCTCGAAATTTAACCCGGGCGATTGCCGCGGGCTCAGCAGCTCACTCTGATCATGGACGAGATATGGCATTTACGCTTAAAGCCGTTGCAAACCATGAAACAGAAGGTTATTACCTGAAAGATATTGCCAAGCTACGCCAGGTTGCGAGCTTTTACAATATTAAAATTGAAGGTCGATCGCCGGACGAAATTGCCAATGAGTTGGCGGATCTCTACATTTCACAATTCGGCCAACAAAGGGGTGAAGTCGCTCCGGTACGCAGAGCTACAAAAAAACGGCAGGAGTTATGGAAAAAACTCGGGGTCATTCCTCGTGGGGTTGATCGAGAAGTAGTTGAGGCCTTGCACCGGACCCATATCGGTGATGATCAGGATTATGAACACATTCTGAATCATGCCATTCGAACAAGCATGGCTGATGGTTGGGGCGGATCAATGATCGCAACTGACATATCAGACATTTTATTTGGAACCCCGGCTCCGGTACTTGGTCAGGCGAATCTTGGTGTCCTAAAAGCCGATATGGTCAATGTCGTTGTCCACGGTCATGAACCAACCCTTAGTGAAATGATCGTCGCAGCCACCCAGGATCCCGAAATTATCGAATATGCCCGGGCGGCCGGCGCCAAAGGAATTCAACTATCCGGCATTTGCTGTACTGCAAATGAAATCTTGATGCGACAGGGCATTCCTGCTGCTGGCAATTTCCTACATCAAGAATTATCAATCATGACCGGTGCGGTCGAAGCCATGGTTGTGGATGTTCAATGCATCATGCAGGCTTTGGTTGGATTGGCCAGTCATTTCCATACCAAAATTATTACCACATCCCCAAAGGTTAAAATTACTGGGGCAACTCACATTGAATTTGATGAGCACCATGCGCTAACAGTTGCTAAAAATATTCTCAAAGTTGCGATTGATAATTACAAAAATCGTGGCG
>CAZLJB010000512.1:0-3170 GCA_964559195.1 uncultured Anaerolinea sp.
AAAATTCTTTCGCTTTTGCTATTAATCGTCTTGCTGACCAGTGCCTGCGCTCCCCAACCCACCGCCGTACCCCTCAGCGCAGTGCCCCCCACAGAAAAACCAGCCGAGCCCAAGACCCTGACCATCCTGGCGGCTGCTTCCCTGACCGAATCCTTCACCGAAATCGGCAAGTTATTCGAAACCCAGAACCCGGGTGTCAAGGTGGTCTTTAGCTTTGCCGGTTCACAGCAATTAGCCCAGCAGCTCGACCAGGGCGCCGATGCGGATATTTTTGCCAGCGCCAGCAAGAAATACATGGACGCGGCGGTCACCTCCAAGCGTGTCAACCAGGATGATCCAAAAACCTTCGCCAAAAACCGCCTGGTGGTCATCTTCCCCAAAAACAACCCGGGTGGCATTATCGAATTAAAAGACCTTGCCAAAAGCGGCCTAAAACTGGACTTTGGCGACAAAGCCGTGCCGTGTGGGCAGTACTCGCTGGATTTCCTGGATAAAGCCGTCAAGGACCCGGGCTTCGATCCCAAGTTCAAGGACACCGTACTTGCCAACGTGGTCTCGTATGAAGACAACGTCAAATCCATCATCACCAAGGTCAGCCTGGGTGAAGCCGATGGCGGCATCGTCTATGTTACAGATGTGACCAAGACCGTCGCCGATAAGCTTGGTACGCTGACCATCCCCGACAGCCTCAACACGATCGCATCTTACCCGATGGCCCCCATCTCCAACAGCATGAACGCCGAGCTGGCCAAGGCTTTTGTGGCACTGGTACTCTCAAGCGATGGTCAGGCTGTCATGGCAAAATACGGATTTGGTACCGTTACCAAATAAGAAAGCCATTCCAAAAAAATAAATCAGGTGGAGGATCGCTGGGAAATTAATCCAGCGAACCTCCACCTGTCTCTTTACAGCACACTCAGGCTGAAAACAACTTTCAAATCCATCGATGCTCTACAAGATTGTTTCTCAATCCATCAAGAGCCAGCTACATTCCCATCGGCGTAACCAGCTGAAAATAATTACCATCCGGGTCAGCCAGGGTCGCAATCCAACCATCCCCCATTTGATAGGGTTCTTTAATGACGGTGGCACCCGCCGCCTTGATTCTCTCAAACTCTTCTTTGAGCTGTGTGGTTTCAAAATTAAGCAGCATACGGCCCGGATCCCTGGTCTTGCCACCCATTTCAGAATGATCCAGGACAGAAAAATAAACACTTCCCACCTGCCAACCATAAAAACCATGCTCAATATCGACCATCTCGGCTGGCTTTCCAAGAACTCTTTCATAGAAAGCCGCCAGGATCTTGGATTGTTTGGTACAGATCATGACAGTATTCAGAATCAACATTTTTACACATCCTTTTGAATGAACAACAAGAAATACCACTAAATTGGTAATTTTTGTATTGGTCAGGTAACGGTTGGACAAAACAACTCATTCCCTGTCATTGCGAGGAGCGCACTTCGCGACGCGGCAATCTTCCTCGCCGGCCCGGAGATTGCCGCGGCAAAGTAAGCCTCGCAATGACAAATCGAAGCGGCTATTTGTCTAACCTATCGTTGACCAATACAAAATTGGTAAACTTAGGCTTATTATAACAAATCTTGCCAAAAATTGAGAAGGAAACCCGTGGGGCTTCATCCCACCCAGAACCACTTTGTCTTCCTATGTTCAATTTAATTGAAATAATCGCTGGCTGCAGGCATACAAAGCCAAATGGGTGTGGATTGCATTTTTCTGAACAACCGTTTAAGAACAGCCTGATCCAAATCCCTTTTCACACGCAAACATTGTATAATTCGCAATGGTACAATTAATGTATTATCGGGCCTTTGGGCAACGGAAATGGTTATCAAAAAGCCTAGCCCAGCCTGCCTTTGGAAAAATTATTAATCACCAAAACCGTCCACTTCAATTTCTTCTAGGAGAATGCGTTCATGGAATACAAATTGCTTATCGATGGTCAATGGGTCGAGGGCGGTCCTGCCCTGGAGGTAAAAAACAAATATAACGGGGAAATCATTGGCGTCCTGCCCACCTCTCGTCGTGAAGACCTGGATGCCGCCATCGCCGCCGCCGAGCGTGCGGAAAATGTCATGGCTGACATGCCGGCCTACAAACGCGCCGAGATCCTGCTGCGTGCCGCCGCTCTGATCCGCGAGCGCGCCGAAGATCTGGCCAGAACCATCGCGGCCGAGGCCGGCAAGGCCCTCAAATTCGCTCGCGCTGAAGTGGACCGCGCTCAGAGCACCTTCACTATCGCGGCCGAAGAAGCCAAGCGCATGCATGGCGAAACCATCCCGCTCGATGCTGTCCCATCCGGTGACGGTTACTTTGGCTTCTGGACCCGCCGTCCGGTGGGAGTGATCGCCGCCATCAGCCCCTTTAATTTCCCCATCAACCTGGTCGCTCATAAACTGGCCCCGGCGATTGCCTCCGGAAACAGCCTGGTGCTCAAACCAGCCAGTTCCACACCGCTGACCGCCGTCAAACTCTGCCAGATCTTGCAGGAAGCCGGGCTGCCGGCTGGCGCGCTCAACCTGGTGATTGGTTCCGGCAGCACGGTTGGCGAATGGCTGGTGACAGACCCGCGTGTGGACAAGATCACCTTCACTGGCAGCCCGGAGGTTGGCCGCCACATCCTGAGTGTGGCTGGCATCAAGAAGGTCACCCTTGAACTGGGGAATGCCGCGCCGGTTATTGTGGCACCAGATGCTGACCTGGATTTTGTGGCCAGGCGCTGCGCGTTGGGTGCATTCTATAATTCCGGGCAGGTTTGCATTTCAGTCCAGCGTATTTACAGCCAGAAACAGGTTTACGAACCTTTCACAGAGAAATTCATCAGCGCCACGCAAGCCATGGTGGTCGGTGACCCATTGGATGAACGCGTGGATGTGGGCCCGATGATCGATTCCAAAGAAGTTGATCGGATTGAAAGTTGGGTGAAGGAAGCCCAGTCTGCGGGCGCCAGCATCGCGACCGGCGGACAGCGCGAAGGGACAGTCTTTTATCCGACCGTCTTGACCGGTGTTAATGCCCAAATGAAGGTCATCTCAGATGAAGTTTTTGCCCCGGTTGCATCGGTAATTTCTTGCGATGATTTTGAAGAATCACTGCGACAGGCCAACGATTCTAAATACGGGCTGCAAGTGGGCGTCTTTACAAAAGA
>CAZLJB010000513.1:0-3155 GCA_964559195.1 uncultured Anaerolinea sp.
CAGCCTCCATTGGTGGAGGCTGGGCCGCGTTTGTATGGAGCTTGATTAACCTCGGTATCTTTCGAGCATGATGAACATCAGCACGACTGGCAGGATCAGTTTTTCATCAGCCTCAGAGAGTTCGCCCTTCTTTTCAATCGCAAACTTGCCTTCGAGCATGGATGGTTTTTTCTGGACACGCATAACGGTCTGGCCGCGGAGCACCACCAGGTAGGCAGGGTTGATATACATGCCCACGAAGGGCACATCGCTCAACAGGCCATCCAGCACCTTGATCCAGGGATTCTCTTCGTGAATGGCGCCGATTTCGGCTCCGCTGGCATCCAAAATCGGGAAATTGATTTTCCAGAGGGATTTCATCCCGGTTTGTTTCAGCGCGCCGACCTGGCTGCCTTCAGGGGTGGTGATGTTGTAGGTGAAGGTCATGCCTATGACTTTATCGGCGGCGACGTTATAAATTGGCTGCTGCTGGTTTTCATCGGAAAAGATTTTGACCGCGGTTTTGAGCGCTAATTTGCCTTTGACGTACATCAAAACCTGACCGGCCGCATCGGTAACTTTGATCTGAGGCAGCATGGCCAAAACCTTGAAACTCATATTTAGTGGGTAATTCATCATCAAACTCCTTGGGCGAAATCTGAATTTAAGGGTCAGAACACGCCAATTGGTGGAAGGGTTGGGATCTTGCGGTAGGTTCGGCCATCAGCGGCCCGACCTGAGGCAAGTTTGAACGGCAGGTGAAACGGAAGAAAAAAAAGGGCGCAATTCAGAATTGCGCAATTCACAGTAAATACACCTTTACAACTTGTTCGTCCGGTCGCTCACGCCTATTAACCCTAAAAAATAGCTTCGTCTGAATAAATGTAGTATACCGTATTCCTGATCAAATTTTCCCACAATCATAGACAAGAGCAGCATTCGATGTGGCGGCAATCGCAACCTTGGCCCTGGTGCTATCCTGATGGCATACGGAATCGCTTCTCAGCCAAGATGGCTGATAAATTTACAATCATCCCAACAATGTAGGGGCAGGTCTTGCGCGACGGCAAGCACGGCTGGCCCGCAACAGACCTGCCCCTTCAAGCCCGCGAGCCAGACCCGCCGCAACCGAAACCCGTCGCGCGTGGGGTGGGTACGGAAACGAAACACGCCTAAACAGAACAACCCGCCTGATGAGAGGCGGGCTGTTTCTGTTATCTGCAATACTGCGCTGCACCAATTTATCTTTGTTATTCCCGCATCAGAGCCTGAAATCCGGCTTGTTGAAAATGGGCATCGGTGGTTAAGGCTTCTGTTATTTCGTGTTCTTGCATGACGACAAAGGATATGCAATCGATCAGCCCCCAATCTTTATCTGCGCGTTTGACAAACAAAGCCATTCCTTTTTGGTATAGATCTTCAGAGAGAGGCACAATCACAACCTTCTCATCTGTCTCCAGCGATCGAAGTAATGCAACGCATGCTTTTCGGAACGGACGTTTCGATAACGCATTCCCAATTTCAAGCAAAATAGCGCGGGTTGTCACCAAAACAACATTGTCTAATTTTTCGGAAAGTTGGACGGCCTTTTCATGAAACGAGTCTGTCTCGATCGATAACGCAATCACAAAGGCGCTATCGAGAAAAATTTCAGGCTTCATCTATGCTTTTCCCGCTGTAAAGGTAATCATCCAGGTTTTCGGCCAAATCAGTTGGGCCTTTTAATTTGAGTGAGCGGGCCGTCGCCAAAAACGAATTCCTTTGGGCGCGTACAGGCTTTACAGTCGTCACCGTAATCCGGATGCGCGTGTTTGGCTCCAGTTGCAGCGGCAAATCCGGACGGATAACTTGACCGTCGTAAAATGCTTCAATTGTTTTCAAGACCATAGCCATGCTCCTTTCATGACATTATTGTACACCGAATCAGGGCGGCTGTTAAATCACTACAACCCGCCTGGTGAGAGGCGGGTTGTCTATTTATCAAGAGAAATAATTCTACATTCAGGTTCAAGTTTTCCAACTCAACCAGGATATTCTGTATTCTAAGTGAGATTAGAATTTAATATTTTTTAAGCATCGATCACGGTTTTACCATCTGCGCAACCCCAGGTGTTATAGGATGGAGTTGCTGTAGGTGAATAACTGCCTGTTTTTCCGCTCCATAAATAACCATACAAATGGCAGGAATCAACCACGGCGGCGGGCACGATCGTTGACAGAACAACTTGCTCGCCCGGTTTGCAGGAGAAGTAAAGGACAGCCTTGCGGGTCAGGTTGAGGCTGCCGTATCGGTTTCCACAGGAGGTGTTGGCGACAAAGCTGTAGGTGTAAGCCGGGAAGGTCATGTAGTAACTGCCGGTAGGCAGGCTGAATTGCTGTATGGCCCCTGCGGCATTCATCAATCTGATTGTGACAGGTGCGCCAGTCTGATTGCGAATGAATACGGTCGAGGTGCCAACACTGCTCTTGGCGGCGCTGGCGGCCATGGCGCTGCTGAGAGGCAGCATGGAGACGAGCAGGGCCAAAATGACAAGTGTTACGAGTGCAATCTTCTTCATTGAAACTCCTATGAGAATGCGGATGAATATTCGGATTACTTATTGAATTCATGATAACACTTTTCTTCACAATAGAAACTCAACTTTTGTTTATTTATTTCTCAACAATTGTTGAGAGCAGCCCCGGTCATCTTTCTCACCGAGGCGGATCGGCCGTGGGTGTTTAAGCCCACATTCGGAATGAGACCTCGTGAGTAGCACCCAACGATAAATAATCAAAATTTGGACTCGCTGATTGTGAACTTCTACAAACCTTGAAAACAAGCTGATTTTGGCTCAAAAATCCCCAAATTATGTATTGGTCAACGATAGGTTAGACAAAGTAGCTGCTTCGATTTGTCATTGCGAGGCGTACTTTGCCGCGGCAATCTCCAGGCCGGCGAGGAAGATTGCCGCGTCACGGAAGTGCAAAGGCCGTTCCTCGCACATCGTCCAGAATCTCTTACTGGAATGACAGGGAATGAGTTGTTTTGTCCAACCGTTACCTGACCAATACAGAAATCCCCGAATTAAGGCAAAAAAATGCCCTTAGCAACATCGCTAAAGGCATTTTTTTATGTCAAAGGCTCCCAGCCGAGGATTCGAACCTCGAACCTAGCGGTTAACAGCCGCCCGCTC
>CAZLJB010000514.1:0-3155 GCA_964559195.1 uncultured Anaerolinea sp.
CACCACGGCTCTGAACACTCTTTCCCTACACGACGCTCTTCCGATCTCGGCGCGACTCCCCAGGACCCGTCATGTACCGCGGCCCGCGCCTCGGCAAAAACGGCAAAGTATTTAACATCCTTAAATTCCGCAGCATGCGCGCCGAACCCGCCAGCTTCGCCGGCCCGCACCTCACCGCCTGCCACGACCCGCGCATCACCCGCCTCGGTCACTGGCTGCGCGACACCAAGCTCAACGAACTGCCCCAGCTCCTGAACGTCCTGCTCGGCCAGATGAGCCTGGTCGGCCCGCGCCCCGAAGACCCCGAGATCGCCGCACTCTGGCCTGCTGCGGCCCGCCGCGAGATCCTCTCGCTGCGGCCCGGCCTCAGCAGCCCCGCCAGCATCGCCTACCATGACGAAGAAAAACGCCTGGACGGCAGCAACCTGCTCGGTAATTACCTCGAAAAAATCGCCCCCGATAAACTGCGCCTCGACCTGCTCTACGTCCGACACCGCGCCTTTCTGACCGACCTGGATCTCATTTTCTGGACCCTGATCGTGCTGCTGCCGCGCCTCGCCCAACCACCCGCCACCGAAGGCCTGCTGTTTGGCGGCCCCTTTACCCGCTTCGTGCGGCCCTACCTCACCCAGACCCTGACTGACTTTCTCATTTCGATCTTCTCGATCGGGTTGGTCGGGCTGATCTGGCGCAGCAGCGTCCCACTCGAACTCGGCTGGCAGCCCGCCCTGCTGATTGCCCTGCTCTTCGCCCTGCAGTTTGGGCTGATCAACACCCTGCTCGGCCTCAAACATGTCGAATGGTCGCGCGCCGCAGCGCAGGATATCTATGGGCTGCTGCTTTCTGGCATTCTGGTGATGTTCAGCAGCATCCTGCTCGACCGCACCCTTCCCAATATTAACCTGCCGGATGGCCTGATCATCGCCGCCAGCATCCTGACCGTGCTCGGTTTCAGCCTCTCACGCTACCGTCTGCGCCTCATCACCGGGTTGGCTGCGCGGTGGGTCAGCCGGCGCGGTTACGGCGTGGGCGAACGCGTGCTGGTGATCGGGGCCGGGGCGGGCGGCGAAATTGCCACCTGGCTTTTGCGCCGCCCGGATTTCAGACACCTCTTCAACGTGATTGGCTATGTCGACGATTCGCCCGTCCTGCAGGGCCGGCGCTTCGGCGGTATCTCCGTGCTGGGCACCACCGCCGATATCCCCGGCCTGGTAAAAAAGGAAGATATCGGCCTGCTCTGTTATGCCATCGGGCCGGCTGCCAACCCGGACCAGCCACACATCCTGGAGCGCTGCCGCCAGACCGGCGCGCGCCTGGTCATCCTCGAAGATGTGCTGCACAGCCTGGAAGCGCATTTCTTCCCGGCCGCCAGCCCGGAAACCCGCCAGGAGCCTGAACATGCCTGAATTCTGGAATAGAAAAAAAGTGCTTGTGACCGGTGCCGGCGGCTTTATCGGTTCGCACCTGGTCGAAAGCCTGGTGCGCCAGGGCGCGCATGTGCGCGCCTTTGTGCGCTATAACTCGCGCAACGACCCGGGTCTGCTCAGCCTGCTGCCGCCCGAAATCCTGGCCAATTTCGAAATTCTGAGCGGCGACCTGCGCGACTTGCCGGCCATTCAAAGCGCCATGCACGGCATCAGTCACGCCTTTCACCTGGGCGCTCTGATCGCCATCCCCTACTCCTACCAGCACCCGGCCGAGGTGGTTGAAACCAACCTGATCGGCACCCTCAACATCCTGCTGGCGGCCCGCGACCAGCAGGTCGAACGCCTGGTGCACACCTCCTCCAGCGAGGTCTACGGCTCCGCCTTATCCGTCCCGATCGCTGAAACCCACCCGCTCCAGGCCCAATCGCCCTATTCCGCCAGTAAAATCGGCGCGGACAAGCTGGCCGAAAGTTTTTTCTGCGCCTATGAGCTGCCGGTCGTCACCCTGCGGCCCTTTAACACCTACGGCCCGCGCCAATCTGCCCGCGCCGTCATCCCCGCCATGATCACCCAGGCCCTGGCCCGCAGCGCCATCCGGCTTGGCAATCTCAACGCCCGCCGCGACTTCACCTTTGTCAGCGACACGGTCGCGGGCTTCCTGAAGATCGCCCGCACCGAAAACATCTGCGGCCAGACCATCAACCTAGGCACCGGGCAGGAAATTCGCATCGGTGACCTGGCCCAACGCATCATAGCCATGCTCGACCATCCGATCCAGATCCAGGTCGAAACCGGCCGCCTACGCCCCGAAAAAAGCGAAGTCCAGCGCCTGATCTCCGATAACCGCCTGGCCCTCGACCAATTGGGCTGGAAACCGCTCGTCGAATTCAACGACGGCCTGCGCCAAACCTTCGACTGGATCGCCCTTAACCTCTCCCGCTACGCCTCTGATCACTACATCATCTGACCGACCCGCGCTGCCAAACCCTGTTCGTTACCAACCAAATAGTGGCTCCCGTAGAATCGCAGCGACGTTGCTCCCTTACCCAATCATCCTGTTTCCCCCGACTGAAAGAACAACCATCAATGGTTTTCCCACGTATTTGGAGTTTTCACGGGAGACCTTCCCGTGAAAACTCCAAAATAAAAAGGAGCCCACATGAAAGCCATTATCCTGGCAGGGGGCAAAGGCACCAGGCTGCTGCCATACACCAAAGTCATCCCCAAACCACTCATGCCGATCGGAGATATGCCCATCCTGGAAGTCCTGGTCCACCAGGTCAAACGCGCCGGCGTCGACGACATCACCCTCTCGGTCGGGCACCTGGCCGCGCTGCTGCAGGCCTTTTTCCAGGATGGGGCCCAGATGGGCATTAAAATCCATTACAGTTTCGAACAGACCCCGCTCGGCACCGTCGGCCCGCTCAAACTGGTGCAGGGCCTCGATCAAACCTTCCTGGTCATGAACGGCGACGTGCTGACCGACCTCGAGTTTGGGGATTTGATCGCCTTTCATCGCCAATCCCAGGCCCTGGTCACCATCGCCATGCATCAGCGCCAGGTCAAAATTGACCTGGGCGTCATCCTGCTCTCTGATAATCAACTTGTCAAGGGCTATATTGAAAAACCGATCTATGACTACCAGGTTTCCATGGGTATTTACGTTTTCGAACCAGATCGGAAGAGCGTCGTGTAGGGAAAGAGTGTGCAGAGCCGTGTCGATATGGG
>CAZLJB010000515.1:0-3151 GCA_964559195.1 uncultured Anaerolinea sp.
TGCATAGTAAATACTCCATTTCCGTTTCACGGATCAAACTTCAAGTTGAAAATACTGGACAATAAATTACTATAAGACCAAGCTGCCAAATTAGCAACCAGCCGAAAGAGCAGTTTAATGAAAGTCCAACAGAGGCAACGCCTCCTCACACTACTGACAAGCAAAATCCCCACATTTCATCATCATCGCACCTGACCCAACCCACTTGATAATGAGGGGCTACCTCAGCCAAAGCCTTTGAAACCTGGCTGCTTCGTGGTTTAATACAATGATCATGGACTACATCCTGCAATTACGCCAACTGATCGGAACACGCCCCATCTTAATGGTCGGTGCCGCCATTCTGGTGGTTGACCGGCAGCAACGCCTGCTATTAATGAAGCGCAGCGACAGTGGCTGTTGGGGTCCGCCCGGCGGCGCAACAGAACCCGGAGAACGGGTGGAAGAGGCCGCCAAACGCGAAACTCTGGAAGAGACCGGGCTGATGATCCATTCAATGAACCTGTTTGGTGTTTTCTCAGGACCGGAACTGTATTACAAATATCCAAACGGTGATGAAGTTTATAATGTGACCATCGTCTATCTATCCAGGGATTTTACGGGCTGGTCTGACCAGCCCGTGATCACGCTGGACCACGAGCACACCGAATGGGGCTGGTTTGACAAGGAGCACATCCCGGCAGATATCAGCCCCCCCATGCGGCCCAGCATTGAACATTATAAAATCAGCAACCTGTAACCTGAACATTTTCCAACCACCCTATTCCAGTTTCCCCAGGAGAACCCCATGCAATTAAAAGGTATCTACGCACCCATCGTGACGCCCTTCGATGCTGACGAAAACATCAATTACCCGGTCATCAAACAGCTGATCGACTATGTACTGGCCAATGGTGTCACCGGCCTGGTACCGGGCGGTACCACAGGCGAAGTGTACGCCTTCAGCGAGGAAGAACGGTTGGAACTTTTCCGGTTTGTCAAGGATTACGCCGGCAGCCGCGCCATCCTGCTGGCTGGCACCAACTCGGGTGCCACCCGGGACGTGATCCGGTATTCCGAAATTGCGGCCCGAATGGGCTTCGATGGCCTGATGGTGGCGGTGCCACCCTACTCGCGCCCCAACCAGCGTGAATTACTGGCCCACTACCGGGCCGTGGCCCAGGCGGTCGAACTCCCGATTGTGCTGTATAACTTTCCCTGGCGGGCAGGCACCGAGGTGGGCTACGAAGTGTTGGACGGACTGCAGGAATTTAAAAATGTGATCGGCATCAAGGAAGCCAGCGGTGAGATGGCGCGCGTTTATGAAATGCGCCTGCGCTATGGGGATCGCTACCAGATCATCTGCGGCTCCGACGACCAGGCCCTGGATTACTTCCTGTGGGGCACCCAGAGCTGGATCGGCGGCGCAGCCTCCTGCGCGCCACGTCAGCATGCCGCTGTACTGGCAGCCGCCCAGACTGGTGATTACAGCCTGGCACGCAGCTTGATGGAAAAACTGCTGCCCATGCTGCGCAACATGGAAAGCGGTGGTTATACCCAAAAGGTAAAAATTGGCTGCGAACTACTGGGTATTCCGGTCGGAAATCCCCGCCGTCCGCTCCTGCCGCTGCTAGATGAAGACCGGCGTGAATTTGAGCGCGTCTTTGCCCTGGCGCAAGCCTGAACAGACCGGAAGAGCTCACATGCAGCGCATCCCATTCCTTGATTCCCACACTGGCGGTGAACCAACCCGCCTGGTTGAAATTGGCGCGCCTGATCTCGGCCCAGGCAGCCTGGCCCAAAAGCTGGCCCGCTTTAAGTCTGAACACGATCATTTTCGCGCGCAGGTGCTGAACGAGCCGCGCGGCTCGGATGTGCTGGTGGGCGCCCTGCTGGTGCCCCCATCTGACCCAGCCTGCCAGTTGGGGGTCATCTTTTTCAACAATGTCGGCTATCTGGGCATGTGCGGACATGGCACGATCGGCCTGATGGCTTCACTGGCTTACCAGGGCCGGATCGGCCCCGGCACCCAGCGCATCGAGACGCCGGTCGGTGTGGTGGAAGCCAGCCTACACCCGGCTGAAGCCGGGGCGGCTTATCCCAACCGGGTCTCCGTCCGAAATATACCTTCCTACCGGCACCTGAAACAGGTGGCCGTTGAAGTTGACGGCCAGACCATTCATGGCGATGTAGCCTGGGGTGGTAACTGGTTCTTCCTGGTGCACGATCACGGGTTGAAAGTAAATTTCAACAACCTGGACCTGCTGACGGATTTCGCCTGGCGGGCACGCGCAGCTTTGACCAGCCAGGGTATTCGCGGCACGGATGGGCAGGAAATCGACCACGTTGAGTTGTTTGGCAATAGTCCGGAGGCCGATAGCCGCAGCTTTGTGCTCTGCCCGGGCAAAGCCTATGACCGTTCACCCTGTGGCACCGGAACAAGCGCCAAGCTAGCCTGCCTGTTTTCTGATGGCAAACTGGCAGAAGGACAGATCTGGAAACAGCAAAGCGTGGTGGGCAGTATCTTTGAAGGACGGGTTCAAATTGAAGATGGGAAGATCATCCCGACCATCACAGGTGAGGCCTGGGTGATGGCGGAAGGTCAATTGTTGGTGGATGAGCGCGATCCATTTGGAGATGGCTTTCAGGCCTGATCCGCATGCCCATCAGCCCCTGGAAAGTCCTTGAATCAAACCGGCCCCGCAAAAACCTGCGCGTGGACAGGTGCGAGCTGCCAAATGGCAACATCATCGAAACCATGATCCTGGAGTACAGCACCTGGGCCAGCATGGTTGGTATTACCAGGCAGCAGGAAGTGGTTTTAATCAAGCAATACCGACACGGTGCCGGAAGAGTGATCTGGGAATTTCCCGGTGGAGTGGTGGATTCCGGCGAAAGTCCTTTGCAGGCCGCCCAGCGTGAACTGCTCGAGGAAAGCGGCTACAGCGGTCTAAAATGGATCGAAACCGGGGCGATATCTCCCAATCCGGATACACACACCAACCTGATGCATACCTTTCTGGCGCTGGATATCGAAAAAGTAGCTGAACAGCACCTGGATGCAAATGAGGAGATTGAGGTTTTTTTGGTGCCGCTGGATGACGTCATCCGCATGGCCGTCAACGGGGAGTTTTTGCAATCCATGCAGGTCAGCGCGCTCTTTTTTGCCCTG
>CAZLJB010000516.1:0-3149 GCA_964559195.1 uncultured Anaerolinea sp.
ACATAATTGCAAATCATTTCTACTCATCAATCTTCGGTTTCGAATAATCCCACCCTGGTTTTCGCCGCCGAGACGAACCCAAATCGATGGTTTTCCCAGCTTATGGTGTTTTCACGGGTGATCTACCCGTGAAAACACCATAAAAAAACCTCTTCTTTTCTTTTTTAGATATTTTCTATCTGGCAAAACACCCTGCCAATAGACACACAAATCACAGCGCCCGGGAAACATAAGTTTCCCAGGCGCTGTGATCTATTCAACGTCTTATTTGAACAAAAAATACCCCATCAAAACCGCCACCAGGGTCACCGACACATTATCAATATCCTTCTGAGGCAGCGACTCAACCAGCGTCGCAGCCAGCGCAATCAGGCTAACTGGCACAAGAAAATTGCTAAAAGCCCCCGGAAAGAACCCCGCCAGGCTATAAATCCCCAACACCGCCATGGAAAGCACCCAGCCGCCAAAAAACACGCCCAGTGAGCCCGCGATTGACTTATCCGGACTGTGCAGCAACTTCGGCGATTTAAAGCGCCGCCCAATCACATCCGCAATTCCATCACCCCCGCACAGCATCATCAGGGCAGTCATCCCCACCGGAGAATCCTTCCAAAATGCAACCGTCACCACCACGAACATCAGCCCATAATATAACGGACCGCGCAGAATTTCTTTTGGATCGCCGCTGCGCGACATAGCCTTGACCGAAGCTTCGTCCTTGATCACACCCAGGCCGATCAGGATAAACTGAAGCGTGATAGCGAACGGCACCAGCGCCGCCAACCAGCGCGCATACCAGACATCCGGAAACAGCAGCCAGCATAAAACAAAGATCGGTCCGGTACCAATATGAATGATCTTGCGGCTCAGACGACTTTCAATCCAACCCTGGTGCGCAAAGAAATCCATCAACCGCAGCCAGCCCAGCGCCGCAACAAAAGTCAATACCATGGCTAAAAAGGGGTTCATATTGTCTCCATGCAGAGGAATGGCTTATTTTACAATACAACCTCCCAAAAAAGAGCCTGGTTTGATATTTACCCAATTCTCATTATGAAATTTAGGCCTTATGAAAAGCTAAAAACAGGTTTTTGAACTCACTTTTTGACAGAGTTGCTGCCTTTTTACCTGTGTTTGGGCCCCCATCCCCAGCATCCACACACATGAAAACAAGCTTACTGCATATAATTGGCGAAATTATGAACACTCATTCCACTCCCTCCCAAGAATTCTGGCTTGGCGTCCGCGAAGAACTACCCATTTTATTGGGGGTCATCCCTTTCGGTATGATCTACGGCATCCTGGCCCTCAGCGCCGGGCTGAGCCCGTTTGACGCGCAAGCCATGTCCTCCGTCGTATTCGCCGGTTCGGCACAATTCATGACCGCCAAGCTGATCAGCGCCGCCACCCCCGGCCTGGTTGTCATCCTGACCGGTTTCGTGATCAACTTACGCCATGCACTCTACAGCGCTTCGTTGGCACCCTACACCAGGCACCTGCCGCTCAAGTGGAAAGCCGCCCTGGCCTATCTGCTGACTGACGAAGCCTATGCCGTCAGCATCATCCACTACCAGCGCGAAGGCGAGCTGACCCACAAACACTGGCATTTGCTCGGAGCCGGGCTGGCACTCTGGTCCTCCTGGCAAATCAGCACAGGCGTCGGCATTTTCCTCGGCGCCCAAATCCCATCTGCCTGGGGCCTGGATTTTGCCCTGCCATTGACCTTCATTGCGCTGGTCGTTCCCAGCCTCAAGGACCGTCCAGGCATCCTGACAGCCTCTGTCGCCAGCCTGGCTGCCCTGCTCTTTTTTGGCCTGCCATTCAAACTTGGCTTACTGGCCTCCGCCTTTGTCGCTATCGCAGCCGGCTTATGGAGTGAAAAGAAATGAACATCTGGATCATCATGATCATCGTCGGGCTGTTGACCTTTGCCACCCGCTTGAGCTTTATCGCCTTGCTGGAACGCATCAATCTGCCCCGCAACTTCCAACGCGCCCTGCGTTTTGTGCCCATCGCCGTTCTAAGCGCCATCATCGCCCCCGAGCTGGCCTATTCCAACAATCTACTGGCCATCTCTCCCACCAATCCGCGTTTATTGGCAGGCTTGGTGGCCACCCTGGTCGCCTACCGCACCAAAAACGTCATCCTGACCATTTCTGCCGGCATGGCCGTCTTCTGGCTTCTCAAAATCTGGCTATGAGCGCCCTGAATATCACAAAAAAATAGGGTGTATTTGCCCCAGTTACAGCGCAAATACACCCCTGAAAATACGCACCCGCTACTTCTCAAACGGGTAATGCACCCCAACTTCCGCCCGAATTTTATCCATCAACTCCATGTTGGCCAGCGTCTGAGCCTGTGTCATGCCTGGGCTTTCCAACAGCCCAGCACGCACACAGCGCATCGCTTCCTCGGTCTGGTATTCAAACCCACCGGCTCGCAGTGGTCTGGAAACTGTCAATTCCTGCCCTTCCACCGTCAGGGTCGCCTTGCTGGCACCCCAGAAATTGGCATGGATCCGGATAAAGCCCTTCGTGCCATAAATATAGAAGTCATTGACATTATCGCTCAGGAAATTGGTGCTGAACATTGACACAACCTGGTTCGGGTACTGAAGCACGACCGAGATCAGTTCATCCACCCCGGTTTCTCCGATGATGGCCCTGGCCCCAAAGGATTCCGGCATCATCCCCATCACCCATTGCGAGGTCGCGATCGGGTAAACACCCATATCCAGCAAGGTGCCACCAGCCAACTCGGGGTTCAACCAGCGCTGCTGCTTGCCCTTGGGAATACTAAATCCAAAAGTGGAAGATAACAGGTGCAAATCTCCAATCGCGCCTTCCTCCAGCCAGGTGCGGATTTGCCCAAAAATGGGTAAATAGCGCGTCCAGAGCGCTTCCATCAGGAAGACTTTTTTCTGGCGGGCGGTTTCAAAAAGAATTTTTGCTTCTGCGGCATTAACCGTCAGAGGTTTCTCACATAAAACCGGCTTGCCGGCTTCCAGGCACAGCATGGTATTCTCAAAATGGAAACGGTGCGGGGTGGCAATATAGACCCCATCCACCTGCGGGTCATTGACCAGCGCCTCGTAAGAATCATAGACTTTCTCCCCGCCGTTCTTTTGTGCAAAAGCCTGGCCGCGCTCC
>CAZLJB010000517.1:0-3148 GCA_964559195.1 uncultured Anaerolinea sp.
CTGTTTTTTGGGCACGTCACTTATCCAAGGAGTACCCCGTCAATAGATATAAAAGAAGGAGCGCATGATTTTCTCAGGAAAATCATGCGCTCCTTCAGATTCAAGCCGCTTCGACCTGCTTGATTTCTGGGAAAAACTGCCGGACAGTTCCTTCCACCCAACCATGCAGCGTGGAGGGTGAAAGCGGGCAGCCCAGACAGGCACCACCAAGGTGAACCTTGAGGGTCTCACCATCAAAGGCCACGAATTCTACTGAGCCGCCATGGAATT
The DNA here is from genome assembly GCA_964559195.1 of uncultured Anaerolinea sp. Classification (GTDB taxonomy): domain Bacteria; phylum Chloroflexota; class Anaerolineae; order Anaerolineales; family Villigracilaceae; genus UBA5195. The sequence goes on from CAZLJB010000517.1 coordinate 271, forward strand.
GTTCAATATAGGCGCTCAACTTAACCAATAAAACCTTGAGCTGTTCTTCCTTCGGACTTGTGACAGGGGTATTCATTTTTACCACTCCTTTTCCCAATGGTGGAGTATTCTCCACGATACCTTTACGAAGCATGGATTTAACTTGTGTTTGGGCACTGGCCCAACGCGTAGAGACCGAACTGGCCAATATGTCCATTACCAGGGCGCCTGTTTGCGGATGTTTCAGACGCAGGGTTTGCAAATCATTACCACAAACCATTAAAACTTCGCAGTCCACTGTGCAGACCACCGACGAACTGTAGACGTCATTGCCCAGGACAGCCGACCAGCCAAAAGCGCTGCCGGCCTGCAGGCTGTTTAATTTGATGGTATCGCCATCATACGGCTTGTAATGAATCTCAACCTTGCCTGCCGTTAAAAGGAACAGACAGGTGGCTTTTTCACCCTGCTCAATGATCACAGCCCGGCGGGGGTAGGTATTTGCGTGAAAAAGCGGCGCGATGATCTTCAGATCAGCGTTGCCTAAATCTTTGAATAACGGAAATCGAATCAACGTGTCCAACATTGTATAGATGATATAACAACCAGGCTGGGTTTCATAGTGGCAAACTTCCTAAAAATATCGGATATATTTCCGTTTTCGTATGACATTTGTTTTACAACCAGCTGGCTTATCAGTTATACTTCGTGGAATCCTGTAATGGATGCAACTTTTTCAATCCCGGATCATCAAATATGATAGAAACACCCATTGATATTTCCCTTGAAGCCCTGCGTGCTGGTGACCGAAACCAATTTGCCCGCCTGGTGGATGCATATTCGATACCTGTTTATCGCCTGGCGCTCAGGATGCTCGGAAACGAGCAGGATGCTGAAGATGTGCTCCAGACCACCTTCATCAAGGCTTTGCAGCATGTGCGCGAATTCGAAGGACGCTCCAGTCTTTCCACCTGGCTCTATAGGATTGCCGCCAATGAATCCTTGATGCTGCTGCGGCGTAAACGCCCGGCGCTTTCGCTGGATGATGAACCTGAAGATCTGGATGGTGAGGTTTCGCAGCCGTTGCAGTTGGCTGATTGGACTGCCCTGCCTGAAAGTGATCTGCTCAATGCAGAAGTGCGCTTGCAGCTCGATCGCGCCATTCAGGGCTTACCGCCTAAATTGCGTGCGGTATTCTTGATGCGTGATATTGAAGGTCTTTCCATCAAGGAAACCGGCCAGGCCCTTGACCTGACTGAAACCACCGTCAAGACCCGCCTGCTGCGCGCCCGCATGTATTTGCGTGAAAATTTATCGGTTTATTTCGGCGAACGTTTGCGCAAGGAGTAAAAATAATGAAAGCTGTCCATGATCATGGAAGTCAGGCTGCCGGGCAACCACATGCTTGCCAGGATTTGTTGGGAAACCTTTCCAATTTTATTGATGGCGAGCTGGATGACCAAATGTGCCAGAAGCTGCAGCAGCACATGGCCGGTTGTGAGAACTGCCGTGTGGTCTACGACACTACCACCCGTACCATCCTGCTTTACCAGGTCAGCGCCAAAGAAACCAGTTTGCCCGAAGGCGCGCGCGGCCGGCTTTTTAACAGCCTCAAGCTGGATGATCTGCTGAAGGATTGAGATGGATATCAGCCAGCCTGGCGCCCTGCCCCAACCAGAACCTATTGCAACTCAAGACAGCCCCGCAGCCAGCGCAGCCCCGCCTACCTTTCGCCCATTCCGGCGCGGTGAGCTATGTCCAAACTGTGATTTGGGTGTGCTGGAATATAATGGCATGCTGGATCTGGAATGTCCCGAGTGCGGCTACTCGCAGGGCTCGGGGGCAGGCTGCACCTGATAACGAAAATCACCATCCGGTCGGATGGTATTGTCAAAAAATCAACCAGGACGAAGATAAGAATAAGCAGTTAAAGGAAAAAAAATGGAAAAATTGCTCTCTGAAGACATAATCACCCAAATCCGGCAGGTTTTTGAGAATCTAAAACAACCTGTCCAGATTTTTCTGTTTGTATCGAAAGACAGGCAGGAGGCTTGTGACCCAACCCGGCAGCTGCTGGAAGAAGTGGTTCCGCTTTCCGAAAAGCTGATATTGGAAGTTCTGGATATCGAGACGGAACCCTCGCTGGCCCGTTTTTACAAGGTGGAAGGCAAGGCGCCCGCCATTGTGATCGCCGCCAGTGATGAAGGGCAGGTTACCGATTATGGCGTTCGCTACCTGGGCGTGCCCTCCGGGCATGAGTTTTCCACCCTGATCCAGGATCTGGTGTTGGTTTCCAGCCGCGATTCGGGTCTTTCCCCGCAGCTGCGCAGCTACATCAAGGGTTTGACCAAACCGCTGCATTTGGAGGTGTTTGTCACCCCCACCTGACCATACTGCCCGCGAGCCGTGCTGCTCGCGCACCAGATTGCGATGGAAAATCCGGCCATGGTTTTGGCCGAAGGCGTCAGCGCCATGGAATTTAACGAACTATCAGAAGAATATGGCATCAGTTCCGTGCCGGATACGGTCATCAATAAAGGTGCCGGACGTGTGGTTGGCGCCGTGCCCGAACAGAATATGCTGGCAGAATTGATGCGCGCCGAGGCGAAGTAAAAAGATATGCGCGCCGAAAAACTGCCTGTGTCTGGAGGCCGCAATCCAGCCAGGTCGCAGAGCCTGGCGCTGCTGGTGGTTGGGCTGGGCTTGATCCTGGTGGCGGTGGTTGCTTTTCTGGCCATCCCTAAAGCTCAAACCGAAGTACAGCAGATTGACACCTCAGCCCAACCGGTGGCGGTTGATTTCGCGGCGCCCGAGGTGCGCCTGACTGATTTAGATAATAACCCGGTGGCGCTCTCGGATTACAGGGGCCAGGTGGTTCTGTATAACGCCTGGGCTACCT
>CAZLJB010000518.1:0-1759 GCA_964559195.1 uncultured Anaerolinea sp.
GGAACGATATTCACGGTCACACTGCGATCTGCAGATTATTAATACTTCAACAAATTACATATATATTTGACCAAAGCATTTATCTACACGAATGCAATGGTTAACCATAGGCTGGAATAATACCTAAAATGGTTGAGATGATATTTTTATTTCCCATTCTAAACTCCATCGATCTTCCTTCGCTATTATGACAAGCTTGGAATGGTCTTACCCATTCCAAGCTCTGAAAAGTAGGCAAAACAAAACGACACTGCTATTGGAAGCCTGTGTCGTTTTTTCATTTCGAACAAAATAATTGGGGTTACACTGCTGGGGTAACCCAGAGCCCGGCACCAACGCCAGAAGAAGCAATAAACATGGTGTAATTATAAACTTCATCTCGATTCATAAATGGGTTATAAACCCGCACCCAACCGCTGTTTCCAACAGGAAGAATATCTTCCAATACAACCCAGTGACGTATTTTCCCATCTGCCTTGACCCTGCCAGCGCTGTTAATGCCACACCCAACAATTGCAAACTGACCAGATGCCAGCCGATCTTTTATGATTTGAGGAGTAGTTGGAATGGATGAATATAATTCGCCTTTCAATCCATTTACCAGGAGAAGGTTCTGCAAATCTGAAGCGCTGGTGCCTTCATGAGGATTACTCAAGATAGCATTCACTCGCCAATACTTACTATCCACCCAGGTTTTTAATGTAGGCAGAATATCTTTTCCACATAACGCAGAAACGCAAAATTCTCCACACAACGAAAAGTGCACCAGGTGCCGATTGGTTGCAGGAAAAATATCCACGTACTGGGCAGCGTTATATCCCTTCTTTAAAGAATCATCGATAGCCTGATCTTGCGGGTGGCGTAATATTTGTTTTGATAGGTCAAATACCGTCAGAGCGTTGCTCTCTATCCCTGGATCGACCTCCGGTGTTGGGAAAATATAATCCGCAACAATATCACCACGAAACCAACCATGCAAATAACGGCTCATCCGGTAGAAATCAACTTCGTAATAACTCCGGCGTTTTCCATCCTTGTCGCTACAGCGGACACTTCCCGTCCATTTCATGACCTGCCCTTTTAGAGCACAGCCAAAGGAACTAAGATTTTTCATTGGATCGACGTAGATGTAATGATCGCGGATGGCGTAAACTTCACGGCCGCCAGACATCATCACAATCCATTCATCCATAATTACATCATCAAGCCGTGCATTCGCTTTTAGATCCGAAACCCATTGCTCCCAAATAGCTTTATTACCTTCACTGGCAGTGCGAATTTTTCCAACCAGCTCTGCTTGCTGAGCGTTGCTCAATCCCGACCAGATATTTTCTAGAATCCAATCCGGCTTGCCACCCACAGTCAGCCACTGTAAAAAAATTGTCAGCTTGATATTTGGAGGAAGCGATGTTCCTACTATTTTCCCATCCACCGCTAAAAGTGGCGGGAAAACCGGAGGTTTATCGATGGGGGGAAAAGTTAGGGCAGCTTCAGGTAAGTATCCTGAAATACCGTGCACCATGCGAGCGGGTTTAACATTAAACCATCCATTCAAATCTTCCAGAATTTCTACCGGGCAATCTCCTGGAATGCGATCCAAAATACCCGCACTTGATTTTGGACCCGAACGAATATCGACATCTGCGCGTGTTCTGGCAACCGGGGACATGGACTACTCCTTTAAAAATAAACAACTTAATAAAAAAGCACCTGTGCGCTGACTATTACACAAGGTGCCCTTTTTGACCCTCACGGATTA
>CAZLJB010000518.1:1859-3141 GCA_964559195.1 uncultured Anaerolinea sp.
CGAATTGATTCAAAACAGGCTCGATCATATTCTTTTTCGGTTGCCATATGAGGAAGTGCAATCGCAATATGGTCGTGAGCTTCTGCTTCTTTACCAATTTTTCGCAAATAACTTGCCAAAGCGCAGTGGGCAAAAATAAAATTCGGATTCAATTCGACAACCTGTAACAGTTCGCCGATGGCATCTTTGAAATTTCCTTCAGCAGCATACAGGGCCCCCAATTGGTAATGATAAATATATTTATTAGGTTCGAGCGAAACTGCACGTTCATAGGCGTGAATAGCCTCGCCATTTCGTTGAGATATCCGGTACAAATTTCCCAGCGAATCCCAGGCCCGATCATTCTGTGGGTTTTGCCTGACCACAGCTTCATAAGATGCAATTGTTCCGGCAATTCGTTCCGGGCTCTGGATAGTTTTTTGTGGATTTACAATTGTTACCACAGGAGTCAGAATCTCATCCTTATTTGATTCAATTTTTTCAACAAGTATCTTTTTTTCATCAAGCTCAACCTGAGCTACAACCTGGGGTTGGTCAACACCAGTCGACATTAGGTTTGTTTCAATTGAAGCAATCGGAGCAGATGAGCTTCCAGCATTACTGGACAATCCAGGCTCATTAATTGCAATTTGCTCGGTTTCTGTAATCTGAATAGGGCTCATTATCTCTAAAATGGAAGCTTCACCAGCCCCTGGAACGGATTGCACGTTAGATTCGCTGCGTGTCTCGCCCACTTCGCTGCCTGTTTCGGCCAAAATTTCCTGAGACTTGTCTGAAATAGGGTCCAGCATCAGAACCGGCATGTCGTTCTCGCCCAAATCCGTCACACAGACAACCGGGGTTTCCACCAAGAGCTTGGCTGGTTCAATAATACTTTCCGCATCAGGTGTAAGAAGATCTGGATTTACAGAAGAAACCATTACAAGATTATCTGAATTTTCAGACCGGCTATTATCATTATAAACCAATCTAACATCTTGTACAATTTCATCAGCTGCATCGATCCGATTATTTTGCTGATTAACTAACCCAGCCAAAGTGGCAATTTTTTCATCAGAGATTCCAATATCTGAGCCCTGGTCACCGCTATCCTGCGAAATTTCTGGCACATCGACACTTAATGTTGAGGCAGGAACGGATTCTACGCTTGATTCATTGATAGCTCCTATTTCGCCAATCGAAACCATATTAGAATCTTCAAAGTCATAATCGCTAATCGGCTCCGGAGAAAAACTTTCGCCGACTTCATCCATCGATGAACTTAATCCTGACCCGGGTTGAC
>CAZLJB010000519.1:0-3137 GCA_964559195.1 uncultured Anaerolinea sp.
GTGCAAGCTGAAGAATTGATTCGAGTGTTTCCTCTAATTTCAATCTGGATGAAATCAACATTCCGGCGCGGTGAAGACGATTTAATTCGTCTTCCTTACGGGCCAGGTCCCGACGCATATTTGCCAACCTGCGCGTATGGTATATCGCCATGGCTGCCTGATTGACAAAATTTTCTAGCATGAGAAGCTCTAAACGAGTGAAGGATCGTTCTTCTCTCAGATAAACGTACAAGACCCCCACGACTTGCTCATTCACAATAAGTGGAAAACAGCCAACAGCCTTGATTCCCAGTAATACATAATACGGATGTACATCAAGATCGGGCTCTTCGTATGAAAGGACACTATGCCGCCGTTTGATTGTCCGAAAACCAATCCCATTTTTACGAGGCGCATCATCACCCTTGGATGGAATTTGGGATTTGTGGTCATTTACTTCCGGCTTTGCGGAAACCCTGGATTCTTGCTCAAACAATCCATGTAATTCGTCGTATGTATAAATCACAGCAGAAGAACCTGGTACAACCAGGATCGCGCTTTCAGCGATTAACTGCAAACTATTAACACTGCTGATCACATCATCGGAACCTATTCGATTAATGGCGCCGCTAATTTGATTCAAACTTGCCAGTGCTTTTAGTAAACGCGAATCCGAATCGTCCGGGGAAAGATTGTCTTGAATATTCATGGAAGTTACCTTATTTTATAAATTGTAACATGCACGCTGTTCCATTTTATTTAATTACGGAAATTAATCGCCAGAGCAGAGTTACGCAAAAATAGCTCAAAGTCAAACCACACGCTAAATTAACCCAACGGAAAAAAGCAGTTGTGATAAAACGTCGACCCCAGGCAATTAACCCGGCAATAATAAAGCACCATAATAACGTGCCAATAAAAAACCCGGAAAAAAATATTGCGTAATGAATTGTTTCGATTTTTCCAGAAAAACCGGAAAATACTGATGTCCCTAACCCAAGCCAAAAAATAATTGCGAATGGATTACTTAATGACAACAACGCCCCGGTTGCAAGATCGCCCTTTTCTGACACTGACGGATTTTTCATTATCGGTGGTCGGGTTGCATCTTTAAAAGCGGACCAGGAAAGATAACCCAGCAATACTATACCTAAGATGGACAGAATCAGGAAAGCAATGCGATTTTGGATCAGGGTATTCAATCCTGTTAGTGCAATCGTAGCCCAGGTCGAATCTCCAACCAGAGAACCAAGCTGAACCAGAAAAGCAGCTCGAAAACCGCGAGCCAATCCTCGTCGGATTGTTTCTGCCGTGACGATCCCCGGCGGAGCACAAAATGCAATTCCAATTATGAAAGATGAGATAAAAAGAGAAGACAACAATAGATCACATCCAAAAGAAACCGCCGACCGCTGACAGAAGGCCAGATTGGTCTGCTGTCAGTTGTCGGCGTCATGAAGATTATTTAGTTTTCTAAAACGAGGATTTAGATGTCGAAATACATCGTAAATTCGTACGGGGTCGGACGCATCCGAACGGGGTCAAGCTCATTGACACGCTTATATTGGATGTAAGCTTCCAACATATCTGTTGTAAAAACATCACCTTTGAGTAAAAATTCATGGTCCGCTTCCAGAGCTAACAGTACATCGCCAAGGGAACCCGGAACTTGTTTAATCAGTTTGGCTTCTTCGGCTGGCAGTTCGTACAGGTCCTTATCATGCGGATCACCTGGATCAATGCGATTCTGAATACCGTCCAGACCCGCCATGAGAATAGCAGAGAAACATAAATAGGGATTGCTGGATGGATCTGGCGCCCGGAATTCAACTCTCTTTGCCTTGGGGCTTTTGGTAACCGGGATGCGACAAATTGCAGAACGGTTGCCCTGAGAATATGCCAGGTTAACAGGTGCTTCATAGCCCGGTACAAGACGGCGGTAGGAGTTGGTCGTAGGTGATGTCAAGGCGAGTAGAGCAGGGGCGTGCTTGAGAAGACCACCTATATAATATTTTGCAATATCGGAAAGTCCGGCATACCCCGAGCTGTTATAAAAAACATTGGTATCGCCTTTCCATAAGGACGAATGAACATGCATGCCTGAACCATTATCGCCAAAAAGTGGCTTCGGCATAAATGTGACTGTTTTTCCATTCTGTCGGGCAACATTCTTCGCAATATATTTATACATCAACAGCTGGTCAGCCATGCGGGTCAATGTCGTGAATCTCATACCAAGTTCAGATTGACCGGCAGTTGCAACTTCATGGTGATGGATTTCCATCGGAACACCGGCGTCTTCAAGCGCCATCACAATTTTGGAGCGAATGTCCTGAAGAGTGTCAGCAGGTGGAACGGGAAAATAACCGCGCTTGGGTGAAATCTGCCCACCAAAGTTCTGCTTATCTGCCCTACCGCTATTCCACCAACCTTCTTCACTATCGATATAATAGAAAGATTCGTAGGTGTTATTTGAATAGCGCACGTTGTCAAAAATGAAAAATTCGGCTTCAGGACCAAAGAAAGCAGTGTCGGCAATCCCGGTTTGCTTAAGATAGGCTTCGGCCTTGCGGGCTACATAACGGGGGTCACGAACGTAAGGTTGAATTGTGATTGGATCGTAAACATCACAAGTAACCACCAGCGTTGGGATGTTTGCAACCGGATCAATAAATACAGTTTCAGGATCCGGCATTAAGAGCATATCGGATTCATGGATTTCCTGGAACCCACGTATTGATGAACCGTCAAACGGAATACCCTCTTCAAAAAATTCTGCGTCAAACCTGCGCACAGGAATAGTGAAGTGTTGCCATTGTCCGGGCAAATCTGTGAAACGAATATCAATCATCTTGACATTCTTTGCGAGTGCGAGCGCATCTGCAACTGTTTTTGCCATTTTTTCTCCTCGGTTGGAAAATAATAGAGTATGTCTGCTTATTAACAATCTGGATTATAAGATTGTCGCGGTACCCGGTCTATTACCCAAATGGAGCATATTTTTCGAAAACAAAAAAATACACTGCGATATTTTCACAAGTGTACTTTTTGTGTTAGAAAAAAATTGGCCTAAAATAAACTAATAATTTGGTAAATATTTTCCTAATTCCCAAGATCGGAAGAGCACACGTCTGAACTCCAGTCACCTGAAGCTATCT
>CAZLJB010000520.1:0-3136 GCA_964559195.1 uncultured Anaerolinea sp.
AAGCGCGGTTGGCCGGTGGAGAAATTGTCATAGCCTGACACAAAATGACCGGCTTTTAAGAGCCGGTCAACCAGGTTGCTGCCGATGAAGCCGGCTGCGCCGGTGATGAAGTAGTGCATGGATTTCCTTTCAGCTGATAGCAGGTGGATGTCAGATCGGATGTGGTGATTCGTAACTATTAGCCCGTTCCCCCAACCCCTGTACGTTGAGAGTGGTTAATTTGGGGAGTTTCCAGACCGCCTGGGACTAAAGTCCCGGCTCATAAATTAAGAAAGTCCTTCGGACTCCCTTGAATGCGAAGGACTTTTATAAGTATTAAAGAGCGGTTTCAACCGAGACGAAATTTGCAGGTGAGCTCCGTTTTCCTTTTTATGGAGCTCATTGATGCAGTTTTTGAGCATGCGACTATTCCTTATGCGTTACGACCCAGTTCCAGAAAGGACCACCCAGATGGTACGGACAAAAATACGAAAATCCAACCATAATGACCATTGATCGATATATTCCAGATCCATACGGACCCAATCGTCAAAATTACTGATCTTATTGCGACCGCGAATTTGCCATAAACATGTGATGCCGGGACGGATACTGAGCTTGCGTTTATGCCAGAACTCGTAACGTTGAAGCTCATTCTGACCGGCGGGTCGAGGGCCCACCAGGCTCATATCGCCTTTAACCACACTCCAGAGTTGGGGAAGTTCGTTGATACTATACTTGCGCAAAAAATGGCCCAGAGGTGTAACGCGAGGATCATCCTTGATTTTGAAGACCGGCCCGGTCATTTCATTGAGAGCAGCCAGGGACGTCTTTTGCTCGTCTGCATCCGCTACCATGGTGGTAAATTTATAACCCGTGAATTTGACGCCGTTTTGCCCCACCACCCGCCAGGGGTAAAAGACAGATAGGTGTGGAGTAGTAAGTTTGATGGCAATCGCCACCAAAAGAAATAAAGGTAAGAGCAGGATCAATAATAGACCGGAGACCAGCATGTCAAAAACGCGTTTAATGAATAAGGCATCCGAATCCCAAAGCGGGGGGGCCAGGACGATGGCGGGCAGGTTCAGTTCGGCAAAAGGATAAAGGGTTTTGAGTTTGACCGGGTCGCGCAGGAGAACTTCAGGGACAATCCGAAGCAATACGCCCATGTAATCACAAGACTTGATGACATTTTCGATCCAGGCACTGTCATGCATCGGCTGGACGGCAATGACTTCATGAACCGGATGATTGATGAGTAAATCGCCCAGTTCAGTGACTGCGCCCAGGGTTGGCAGGCTGTTATTCGACACGAGTTCGCCTGGCAGGCATAGCTGGCCTAGCAGGCGGTATTCAGCGGCTGAAACGGTAGTTTCAAAGTAGCGAATGATCCAGTCTCGACCAGAGGACTGTCCCAGGATTAGAACATTCCTGGCATATTCGCCAGAATTTTGGCGCATAAGAAAAAAACGACGCAGCAGCAGGCGATACCCACTCAGGCTCAGGGCACTGAGCAGCGTGAAGGAAACCACGAACAGACGGCTCCAGCCGGCGTTTTTCAAAGCAAATGTAACCAGGGTCACCAGACTGAGGCCGGCAAATGATGCCCGGGTGCTGGAGGCGATGATGTGCATTCGGGATTGAACTAAAAGCCGGCCGTAATCGCGAAAGGAAAGCAGGACAAGCAGGGCTGCGGCGAGCATATTGACATAGATCCAGGAAAGATCCTTTACAGGCGGCATAGATTCGCCCATGACAACAGGAGCCAAGATGGAAAAAAGCCCAGGAAGATAAAAGATATGCCCCGGAGCCATCCAAGAGTGCAAGACCGGAACGAAGGAATACGCCAAAATGTAGGCAAGCCAAAGAACGAGGGCATCCAGTAGCCAGAAGAAGCGACGAGGGATCATGATGGATTGACCAGGTTTTCTAAATGCTGTGCAAAGCGTTCCAATACCTTGTCCTTGTCAAACATCACTTCTACAACCCGACGCCCATTCGAACCCAGCGATTTGGCATCCGAAGGGTGGTTCTTTAAGTAACGGATTGCATTTGCAAGGGCTATTGGATCTTCGGGCGGAACGACAATTCCAATCTGATTGTCTCTGATAAATCGGCCGGTTTCACTTTCAGCACTGGCGGCCGCCAGAATTGGCCGGCTGGCTGCCATGTAATATAATAATTTTCCCGGAAATACGATATCTGTAATTGCGCGGCGTTGGGTTATGACAAGGACATCGGCAGCGCATAATTGGTGCATAAGAAATTCACGCGGCTGAAGCCGCAATAATTGCAGGTGTGGCAAATTGAGGGCCCTGGCCTGGTCTTCCAAATTAATTCGATAAGGCCCTTCACCAATCAGGACAAATTGGACATGTTCTTCTGCTCTAAATTTAGCGGCAGCTTGAATAAAGGTGCCCAAACCCTGCTTAAGCGCAATACTGCCGGAGTACATTACCAGAAAATCTTCAGGGGTAATTTTTTGCCGGTTTCGGAAAATATTCAGACGTGGCAGTGTTTTTAACGAATCTAGGTCGATTGAGTCAGGTAAAACAACCACTTTTTCTGGATTCACCCCTTTTGTTATCAAATTCCGCATAAAACCGTCACAAATAACTCCTATGTTAATCGCCTGTTTGTATACAAATTTCTCAAGCAGTCTTGCAATACGGATCGCCAGACTGCTTTCAGGAAGCATGCCAGTTGAAATTGCTGCATCGGGGATTAAATCTTGAATATAAAAGAAATATTGAGAATGTTTAAAAATGGTAAGCAGCCAGGCAGTCAATCCAACTTGCAATGGAGGTGACACAGCCACAATAATGTCAAATTTTCCGGTGAAAAAACCGCCAATCAAGGAACTAATCGCAAATGAAAAATCGAACAAAATTCTTTGAATTGTTTTTTGGGGATGAGATGGTACATATATCCAGGTCCGCAAAATCGGGACACCATTAATCGTTTCGCGCATCCAGAATTTTCCCTGATACCCATGCCAAATACGCCATTGTGGAGCCATGGGAAAACCAGCCAAGACCTGTACATAATGGTCCTGATTATGCAGGTATTCTGCCAATTCAGCCGTGAAGGGGCCAATCGAAGTGGATTCGGGTAAATAGTTAAGTCCAATAATTAAGATTCGCACCATGCACCTTGA
>CAZLJB010000521.1:0-3129 GCA_964559195.1 uncultured Anaerolinea sp.
GTCCAAGGATACGCGATTTCTCCCAGTTGTCTAGATGTAAGATGCGTTCACCCTGAAGAGAACTGCTGTCTGACTTGACGCTCATTTGCCGCAAGTGGTAAGATGGAATGCTATGTATCTACGTGGAAGTAAATGGAGTATGAATAAACGGCGCAAGCCGATAAATTATTTCAGGATCATCGTTCTATTAGGAGCGATCGGTTTTGTGATGTATTTTGGAGTTGTCATCGGACCGGGCGTTCAAAACAGTTTTCTCCCCACCCCCACTGTCACCCGTTCGCCAGAATCATTTGTTAATGAGGCAGACCAATTTTTTCAGGCTGGTAAACTCACCCAGGCTATCCAATCTTATGAACAAGCTGTCAGGGCCATGCCAAATGACCCTTCCATTTATATTTCACTGGCGCGCACCCAGGTTTGGGCAAGTAAGTACAAGGAAGCTCAAACAAGTGCTGAAAATGCACTCCTGTTGAACCCCAATAATTCCACCGCACACGCAGTGAGGGGTTGGGCGCTGGAGGCCCAGCGTGATTTTCTGGCATCTGAAACGGCCATCAAGCGAGCCCTCGAACTTGATCCTAACAATGCCCTGGCGCATGCTTATTACTCAGAGTTGCTCGCTGATGAATACCTGGGAGGCACAGGACCTTTCGACGCAGTCACCCGTATGAGCGAGGAATCCAAGGTGGCGCTGACCCTGGCACCCGGTTTGTTTGAATCACACCGCGCTCGAGGTTATGTTTTTGAGGCTACCGGCAATTACGAGGAAGCCATTCATGAATACGAGGCAGCTGTCGCTATTAATAAAAACATCGCGGATGTACATGTTTCTCTTGGCCGAAATTATCGTGCACTGGGTGTTTATGATAAGGCTGTTAATTCACTGACCGTTGCCAACCAGCTCAACCCATCCGATCCTACCCCACTTTTATATATCTCGCGTGTTTATGCCACGGTAGGTGAATATGCAAAAGCCGAGCAATACGCTCAGCAGGCTGTCAAAACCAATCCCAGCGATGTTACTCTGCGTGGCAACTTGGGCGTCATGTATTACCGCAACTTTAAATGGCCAGAGGCTTCTGCTGAGCTTTCCCTGGTGATCAGTGGTGGCAAGGATGCCGATGGAGTAGACGTAAAACCACTTGCCTTGGTGGTAGATGCTCCCCGTATCGCCGAATTTTATTTTACCTATGGGCTTGTGCAAGTGAGATTAAATCACTGCGGCGATGCCCTGCCGATATTTCAGAAACTTCTCAGTGTAGTTCCGAATGACGAAATTGCTGTCTTCAATGCGAATGAAGGCATTCGTCTATGTACCGAAGCGGCCTCCATCACACCCTCACCAGTTTCAGGAACAGCTCTCCCGGTATTGCCGGGTCTCCCTGCTCTTACCGGTGTGCCAGCCAAAACTCCGGCGGCCCAGCCTACTCCGTAAACAAACATGAATATGTCACCTCGCCGGCCGATCTTTAATCGACGGCCCGAAAATAACATTTACCGTATTTTTTTCTATCTGATCGTGATTCTCTCCGGTTTATGGATTTATTTTGGCGTTGGCAGGGGTATTATCAAGCCTGCGGGTCAGCCTGACCCAACATCCACCCGCGCGGCACAATCCTACAGTGCTGAAGGCGATGTTCGTTTCACATCTGGAGATCTGGGGGCAGCCATCACATCCTACCGCAAGGCCCTGGAGCTTGATCCAACCAATCCTGCTATCTGGGCTACCCTGGCACGTATTCAGACCTACAACTCTTCCATGAAAACTACCGATGCAGATCGTCGCGCTGCACTGACTGACGCATTGACATCCATAGATCAGGCCAAAAAACTGGCACCTGATGACAGTACAGTTGCGGCCACCCGCGCTTTTGTCCTCGACTGGAATGCGAGCCCATCTATTTCAGGTGATCGGGCGCCGGGCCTGTTGGTGGAGGCTGAGCAGGAGGCAGTTCGCGCTCTCAACCTGGACAATGCCAACATCCTGGCGCTGGCTTATTACGCCGAAATCCTGATTGATGAGCAGCGCATTGACCAGGCCGAACAAAATATTACCAAGGCCCTCAATCTTGGCCAGGGCCTGATGGATGTTCACCGGGTCTATGCATATTTACTGGAAACCCAGGGTCTCTATAACCAGGCGATTGAAGAATATAAAAAAGCTGCTGAAATTACCCCTAATCTGACCTTTTTATTCATGCGAGCTGGAGCCAATTACCGTACCCTGGCATTTAATAGCACGATCGATGAACAACGCCAGGCTCTTTATGACAGCTCTCTTGAGTATTTTGCAAAAGCTGCCAAAATCAATGACCAGTTGGGGATCAAGGATCCGGGCCCGTACATCTCAATCTCCAAAACCTATTCACAGTTGGGTGAGTTTTACGCGGCTGGGCGAAACGTGCTAAAAGCGCTGGAATATGATCCCGCCAATCCGGATGTTTATGGCCAGCTGGGGATTGTTTTCACCCGCTCCCGAAACTTTGAAGGGGCCATTCCGGCTTTGAAATGTGCGACTGAAGGCTGCACGGCTGCCGAAAGCTGTGATGCGCGCGGTGGCTGCGGCCCCACCGAGGTGGGTGTGGAAGTGAAAGGCATGGAATTATCACCCAACAGCGTGGTTTATTACTATTCGTATGTCTCTAATCTGGCAGCTCTCAGCCGGCCAAAGAGCAATAATTGTCCGAAGGCGTTAACTGTGATTGCGAAAATTCGGACGGCAGGTTACGCAGGCGACCCGATCGTGGAATCCATTCTTAAAGAAAATGAGAATATCTGCGCCCTGGTGGGCAGCGGGGTGATTGTCTCATCCCTGACCGCCACCCCAGCTCCCACCTCGCTGACCCCACAGCCATCCTCAACCCCGGTTCCCAGCTTGCAGCCTGGCCAGCTTGTGCCAGTTCCAACCTATTAAAACAAGTTTTCTTTCCATTCCCCTGCCGATAAATCCCCAAATATCAGAGTAGTGTAAGAATGCAGCCATCGCTCTTGACTCTGCTGTGCTACAAAGGTATCATATCTTTAGCACTCTACAAGACTGAGTGCTAAATATTTGCACTCTATCAAAAAGACGTAATTTCAACAGGAGGCGTGTATGACAATTTCAGTAAAACCCCTCGGTAACCGTGT
>CAZLJB010000522.1:0-3129 GCA_964559195.1 uncultured Anaerolinea sp.
TTACCCGCTCGCCTAAACCATCACGCCCGGTGCAGGGTCACCAGCGTCACATCATCATCCTGGGCTGCACCTTGACGGAAGTCGGTCAGGGATTGGATCAGCCCGGCACAGATTGCCTGTGCATTCTGTCCGCACAAAGCCGCCATACCGCTGGTAATCCGCTCCCGGCCAAACTCTTCCCCGGCCAGATTGCGGCAGTCGCACATCCCATCCGTGAAGAGCAGCAAGCTGGCTCCAGGGGGGATATTAATGGACTGCTCATCCAACGGGATCTCAGGAAAAAGCCCGATCGGCAGACTGTCCTGCCGGGCAGGCACAAACACCTGCCCATCAGCCGAAACCAGCACAGGCAGTTCATGTCCGGCGCGGGCATACTGAAAAACCGCGCTGTGCAGGTCATAGATCCCATAAGTAACCGTCACAAATAAATCACCCTGGTCAAGGCGGGTCAAATAAGCATTGACACTGCGCAGCACCTGGCCTGGCGCAGCCCCGCGCAGGCTCTCGGCCGTCAGCAAGGCATGCGCACGGGCCATAAAAATGGCCGATGGCAGACCCTTGTCCGTCACATCGCCGATCAAAACTCCGATCCGCTGCTCGTCAATCTGAAAAACATCGTACAGATCACCCCCCACGCTGCGGGCCGGCTCCATAAAACCGCCAAAATCCAGTCCTGGAACAACCGGTAACACACGCGGCAGCAGCGACATCTGGATCTCAGCCGCGAGCTGAAGTTCCTTCTCAAGCTTTTCCTTTTCAATAATCTGGGCCTGGGCTGCTTTAAGCTCATCATAAGCAGTTTGCAGCTGGTGGTTTTTTTCACGTAAATCATGAAAAGCGACATTATCGGAATTACGCAGGCGGTTGCTAATGACCTTAACCATCGCGTAAGCCACATGCGGCTGCCGGTGCAGCAGCTCATCAAAATCTTCACGCGTCATCACCAACAGCTGAGCATCCGAACGGGTACGAATACTGGCTGAGCGCTTGCCGCCCGGGATTACCAGGCTCATCTCACCGGAATACTCCCCGGGGCCCAGGCTGGCCAGTAGTTTTTCATCGGGCGTGTCCATGGCCATGATCACATCCACCTGACCACTCACAACAATATAAAAGCTTTCTCCGACTTCATTTTCGCGAAAGATAACTGTATTGGCGTTCAAAGGGAGCTGATTTAAGGTATAGGCCAGGTATTTCAATTCCCCACGTGGTAATTCGTTGAACAGCGGCAGCTCATGCAGCAGCGCGATCAGATCTTCACGGATCAACGGGGTGGCGGTGGGCAGAGCATCAGTTGTCACGGGCAGGCTCCTTTTTCAATCATCCTGAACATTAAATATCCCTGGCCATGTTGACATTGGTTTCGATAAAACCGCTTTTCTTGTAAAGTTCACGCGCAGCAGTATTATACCCAAAAACATGCAGCTCAAGTTTCTTAAATCCCTCGCCTCCAGCCTGAAGTACCAGGGCTGCCAGCGCCTGACTGGCATAACCCTGCCGCCGAAAAGCTGAATAGACCTCAAAATCAAAAATAAAAGCCGCTTCCGGCCGTTTTTCCAACCGGGCATACCACAGGTAGCCCACCGCCTCAGCATGATCATTGACCAGGGTAAACAGATAATTTCCGGCGGTCTTAAGCCCCTCGGGCAGCAAATTCTGATATTCCTTCCGCGAAAGCTCAAGCGCTTCAGCTTCCGGCCAGTTGCCCGCCTGGGCTTTATCGGCAGCATACTCAGGGATCGCCTTTGCCAGGTAATCTTCAAAACCGACCTCGGTCATTGGTTCAAGCCTGATCATATCCGCTCCTACTCAACCAGATTTTTCGAAAAGAAAATGCTGGTATCTTGAAAACCATTCTCGCGATAAAGTTGGATATCTTCGCCCTTATGGCTAAAAATTTGAAGTTCCACACGCTCCACCCCCAGGCTGCGCGCTTCATCTTCAAATAAAGCCAGGGCCTGGGCTTCATAGCCTTTGCGCCGCCCCTCCGGAAACAGGAAAAACTCGATTAAAAAAGCTGTCTTTTTTGTTCGGGATGGATCCACAAAATACCAGAGCATGCCAATCTTATGGCCCTGCTCATCCAGGATGACATGCAAATACGCATTCGGGGTTTGCGGACCTTCAGGCAGCATCTGCTGAAATTCTGCGCGCGCCCGGCCAGCCGCTTCGGTCGATGTCCAGTTCCCAGCCCGCATCTGGTCATAGGCATATTCAGGAATGGCTTTACGGATAAATGCGGCAAAATCATCATCCGACATGGGTCCAAAAGTAATCATCAAAACATCCTTATCAAAGAAATAATCGGGGAGCTGCCGACCCCTAAAGGTCGAGCACTTCCTTGCCGGCCAGTTTGTCGTTCATACGCCGGGTGACAATGTCCAGCGCGCTGGCCTGGTTGACAAAGTCCAGGTTATCGGAACGGATGGTCAGAACGGGGCAAAGATCAAAAGACTTAAGCCAATCATCGTAAAATGTATCGAGCAGGCTCAAGTATTCAGCGCTGATGCCGGTTTCAATACCGCGTGCGCGGACACGGATCCGTTCCATCAAAACTTCAACAGGCGCCTTTAGATAAATAAGCAGGTGGGGTGCCGGCAGGCTGTTAACCACCACCTCGAAAATACGACGATAGGACATGTAATCACGCTCTGATAGGTTGCCCATATGGTGCAGGGCGCGCGCGAAAATAAAAGCATCCTCATAAATCGAGCGATCCAGGATGGCTGAACGTGGAGCCCGGGCAATTTGCAAATATTGGTCAGCACGATGACCAAGAAAATAAACCTGCAAGTGAAAAGACCAGGTTTTCATGTCCGCATAGAAATCGGGCAGATATGGGTTATCAGAAACAGATTCATAGCCGGTCAACCAACCCATGCGAGCGCCAAGACGATCCGTCAGGGAGGTCTTGCCGACACCAATGTTCCCGGCCACCACGATAATCTTTTTTGTCATAAAGTTTTTCAGTCCCAGGCAGTCACCGCTAGAACGGAGCGCAGATAAAATTGAAGAATGTTCGCTTCCGGAACCCTTTTTGCGGTCTCTCCAAAAATGTTGAAATATAGTAATTTCAGCGTAAGGATATTCTACCCGAAAGATAAGCTCTGCATCTCGCAAAATAATATC
>CAZLJB010000523.1:0-3129 GCA_964559195.1 uncultured Anaerolinea sp.
TGAGCCGGAAACTGTGACCGTTATCAAAGCAGAATCTCTTAGTTGTTGCATCTTTTTTACTTGCTTCATTCTAGTTGATTACTAAAGTGAGCTGGCTCTTACCCCTATTGCATCACAATGGGGATTTTTTTTAGAGCAGCTAACCTGGGTGGCACCACGGGAGTTCCCTCTCGTCCCAACGGACGGAAGGGATTTTTTGTTTAATGTTGATTTACTGCGTTAACTAATTTCATAAGGAAACATCAGATGCTCCCAGAAATTAATATAAATATTGGTGCTGGCAAGATGATAAAAACTATCATCCGCGAAGTACCAGGGGATTTGGAAACCCCAATCAGCGTTTACCTAAAGCTGCGGGATAATAACCCTTCGTTTTTACTCGAATCAGTCGAAGGTGGAGAAAGGATAGCACGTTACTCCTTTATTGGGGTTCATCCACGCGCACAATATATTTTGCGCGATAACCAAATCCAGATTGTAACCAGCAATTCCAGCCATTTTATTGATATCGATAAGGAAAGTGACCCAACTCAATTCTTTCAAACTGAAATTAGCAAGTTCCAATCCGCGCATCCGGCAGGCTTGCCACGCTTTATCGGAGGATTAGTTGGCTATATGAGCTATGAGACTGTCCGCCACTTTGAGCCCAAACTGAAGACAAGGTCTCAACCTCACGACCTACCAGATGCCATCTATCTTCTCGCAGATGTAGTCATTGCGTTCGATCATGCTCGCCGAAGTTTGTTCCTGATCGCCAATATCCTGGATGGAGATGAAAGTACAGCGAACAAAAAACTCGATGCTATAGAAGCTCAAATGCGCAAGCCATTGACAACAAACTCTAAATCTGACTCATCGCCATCTATGACCAAATCGAATATGAGCCGAGAGGCATTTGAGAATATGGTTTTAATTGCCCAAAAACACATCGTGGCAGGAGATATTTTCCAGGTAGTACTCTCCCAACGCTTTGACCGGGAAACATCCGCCGATGCTTTCGAGGTTTATCGCGCTATTCGTCGTTTGAACCCTTCACCTTACATGTTTTTCTTCGATTTCGGTATCATAAATGATCAACCTTTTTATTTGGTAGGTGCTTCCCCTGAAATGTTTGTTCGACTTGAAAACGGGATTGCAGCCTTAAGACCCATTGCAGGTACACGCAAGCGAGGTGTTGATGTTTCAGCTGATCTATCACTCGCGGAAGAACTACTTGCAGATCCGAAGGAACGCGCAGAACACGTCATGCTCGTCGATCTTGGTCGAAATGATTTGGGCCGTGTGTGTAATTATGGTAGTGTAAATGTGTCTGAATTTTTTACTATTGAACGATATTCACATGTCATGCACATCGTTTCTCACGTTGAAGGGAAGTTGCGCCCAAATCTGACTGCATTCGATCTTGTCAGATCTGCCTTTCCAGCGGGTACGGTATCTGGAGCACCGAAAGTTCGGGCAATGGAAATTATTTCTGACCTGGAAAGTGAGGGCCGAGGCCCATACGCTGGCATGATCGGATATTTCGGTTTCGACGGTGCCATGGATACCTGTCTGGCAATCCGAACAATGGTAGGTCGAGGACGAACTTTTAGCGTTCAGGCTGGTGCAGGAATAGTGGCTGATTCAGATCCAGCAACGGAATATCAAGAAACTGTGAATAAAGCCAGTGCCACTCTGCAAGCAATTGATATTGCCGAAAACAATTTCTAGATCCTTTTCAGGAGCAAATATGATCACAAATTCAACCAAACCACGCTTACTAACTGGCGACCGCCCAACTGGCCGGCTTCACCTTGGCCATTATGTTGGGTCCCTTGCAAATCGGGTCAGCCTTCAGGAAAAATATGATTCTTTTTTTATTATCGCCGATTTGCACACCCTCACGACCCGGCCAGAACCAGGCTACATCAAAGACATTCCGCTATATATTCGTGAAATTGTACTCGACTATCTGGCTGTTGGAATAGATCCTCAAAATAGTACAATTTTTATTCAATCAGCAATTCAGGAAACCTATCAATTAAATTTAATTTTTGAAATGCTGGTAAGCGTAAACCGCCTGAAAAGGTTGCCGTCATTAAAAGATATGGCTCGGGATGCACATCTCGACGCAATGCCCTTTGGGCTATTAGGTTACCCCGTTCTTCAGGCGGTGGACATTCTACTTCCACGTGCCAATGTTGTCCCAGTTGGTAAGGATAATCAGGCCCATGTTGAGCTTGCACGTGAGCTAGCTCATCGATTCAATTACTTATACGGAGAAACCTTTCCGGAACCAGAGGCATTGATTGGTAATATTCCAACGCTGATCGGAATAGATGGCCATAATAAAATGAGCAAATCTCTTGGCAATGCAATTTACATATCAGATGATTCTGTGGCGGTTGAGTTAAAAATTATGAGTATGTATACCGATCCCAATCGTCTACGAGCAACCGACCCAGGCATAGTTGACGGAAATCCCGTCTTTGTTTATCACGATATTTTCAATTCTGACATATCAGAAGTGAGCGAATTAAAGGAAAGATATAGGATCGGTAAGGTTGGAGACGTGGAAGTAAAAAAGAGCCTAATACGAGCCATCAACGCATTTCTCGAACCCTTCCGTGAACGTCGCGCATATTACACCGCACGTCCCAGAATTGCCCAAGATATCCTCACAACCGGTATTCGGCGGATGCAGATAGAAGCCCGAAAAACCATGGATACTGTCAAAGCTGTAACCGGTCTTGCTTATTCAAGTGAAATGTTTGCAGACGAAATTGATCTTTTCGGTGAATATGACAGGTAAACCAATGTTGGCACTTATAGATAATTACGATTCATTCACATACAACCTGGTTCAATATTTTGGCGAACTTGGTGCAGACGTTCAAGTCTTCCGAAATGACCGAATCGATATGGAAGGTTTAATTAAACTGAGACCCACCCATCTGGTAATTTCCCCTGGGCCCGGAGAACCATTGACTGACGGTGGAATTTCTCCGGCAGCAATGCTTTACTTCACAGGAAAAATCCCTATCCTGGGTGTTTGCCTCGGGCATCAATGTCTTGCCGCTATTTATGGCGGCCGTGTTGATAGAAGATCGGAAGAGCACACGTCTGAACTCCAGTCACCTGAAGCTATCT
>CAZLJB010000524.1:0-3122 GCA_964559195.1 uncultured Anaerolinea sp.
ACGGCTCTGAACACTCTTTCCCTACACGACGCTCTTCCGATCTCCTGCTGGTGGTGGAAGGCTCCATCCCAACCGCCGAGGGTGGCATTTACTGCACCATCGGTGGACGGACTGCCATGGATATTCTGCAGGAAGCCTCTGCCAATGCCCTGGCAGTCATTGCAATCGGAAGCTGCGCGGCCAACGGTGGCTTGCCCAAGGCCAACCCCAACCCGACCGGCGCCAAATCGGTGATGGAACTGGTCACCAACAAACCCGTCATCAACCTGCCGGGCTGCCCGTGCAACCCTGTCAACCTGACGGCCACCGTTGTACATTTCCTGACCTTTGGCAAACTGCCCGAGATGGACAGCCAGCATCGCCCGCTATTCGCCTATGGCGCCCGCATTCACGACAACTGCCCGCGGCGCGGTCATTTTGACAAGGGCGAGTTTGTGGCCAAATGGGGCGATGAAGGACACCGCAAAGGCTGGTGTCTCTATAGGATGGGCTGCAAGGGACCGGTCACCTTCCACAACTGCCCGGCTGTCGGCTATAACGACAACACCAGCTGGCCAATCAAGGCCGGACATGGCTGTATCGCCTGCTCCGAGGCCGGCTTCTGGGACCTGGGACTGTACAACCGGGCCAACCTGAGTACCTTTGCGCCTCCCAGCACGTACGCCCCAGTGCAAATGCCCACCCAGTCACTATCGCCCACCACCACCGCGTTAATCGGTGGCGCGGCAGGTCTGGCTATCGGCGCGGCGGGAGCGGCAGCCTACACGCAGCTATCCAAACCCGACAAGGTGGATGCACCGGAAAGCGCTCAGGCAGAAAAGAAGTAGGAGGCTGTCATGTCACCCATGAGCCGAAGAAATTTCCTGAAAGTGGTCGGCGCCGGGCTTGCTGCCAGCGCCACGCTTTCGATTGCTCAAAGCGTCAGCGCAAGCACATCCAATGCGGATCCAGGCAATTATGTGGGCATGCTCTATGATGCCACCAAGTGCGTGGGATGTAATGCCTGCACCAATGCCTGCCGCCAGTGGAACAAAACCAATCCTGAGTTGGACGATAGCGGGCTGTACGATGCCCCCCAGGAACTAAGCTCCGATACCTGGACCCTGATCCAGCTCTACCAGGATCAGGAAGAATCCTCGTTTGTAAAACGGCAGTGCATGCACTGTGTTGACCCAGCCTGTGTCAGTGGCTGCCCGGTGCACGCCTTGCAAAAATCCGCCGAAGGGCCGGTCACCTATGACCCCAACCGCTGCATCGGCTGCCGCTACTGCATGTACACCTGCCCGTACCACGTGCCGCGCTTCCAATGGAAGGCCGTCATTCCGGTGGTTTCAAAATGCACCCTGTGTGTCGATCGTGTCAAGGATGGCAAGGGCTCGGCCTGCGCCGAACGCTGCCCAACCGGCGCCCTGATCTGGGGTCGTCGTGCCGATTTGATCACCGAAGCTGAAAAACGCCTGGCGGATGAACCGGGTCGTTACGTGCAGCACATCTACGGCAAGGACGACGGCGGTGGCACTTCAGTGATGTATATATCGCATCTGCCCTTTGACAAACTGGGCCTCCCACAAATTTCAGATAAACCCATCCCGCAGTTGAGCGAACGCACCAGCGATATCTTCCTGCCCGGCATCGTGGTGGGCGGTTCAATCGCCCTGGCAGCCGCGCGGCTGGTTGTCAAAAACGGCGGATTGGAGGATGAGGCATGAAAGCCACCCTGAAACTTGAAAAGCCCATCCCGAACAGCTTTTACCCCCTGCTGGCGCTGACCCTGCTGGGCGTTGGTTTGGCCATTTACCGGCTGGTGGTTGGGCTGGGCGTCACAACCAATATGAATGACCACTTCCCGTGGGGCATCTGGATCACCACCGACCTGTTTCTGATCCCGGTGGCGGGCGCAGCTTTTACCATCTCGCTGATTACATACTTCTTTGGGCGGGAACGCTACCACACCGTCATCCGCCCGGCCGTGCTGGCGGGCTTCCTGGGCTACGGCATCGTCGGTATTCTGCTCTTCCTGGATATCGGACGTTGGACCCAGTTTTACAACATCTTCGTGCCGAGCTTTATTAACCTGCATTCCTTCTTGGAAGAGGTCAGCCTGTGCATCACGCTCTACACGGTCATCCTGATCCTGGAGGTCGCGCCGGTCTTCCTTGAGAAATACAATATCAAAGCCCCCATCCGCTGGATCAATTCCGCCATTTATTGGATTGCAGGGGCGGGCGTGATCCTCTCCACCCTGCACCAATCCTCACTCGGCTCGATGTTCCTGCTCATGCCCTACAAGCTGCATCCGCTTTGGTGGACGCCAGCCCTGCCCGTGCTGTTCTTTCTGCAAGCTGTTTACACCGGACTGGGCACCACGGCCATCGCCGTCAACCTGGTCTGGCGCGCCATGAAGCTGCCCATCGACCGGCAGTTGTTTAAGCGCATCGGACAGGCCATGAGCCTGATGATGGCGCTTTACCTGGCCGTCAAAGTAGGTGACTGGATGGGAGCAGGCGAGATTGATCTGCTGCTCAAACCGGATGCCTTTGGCGTGCTGGCCTGGATCGAGATCACGCTCGGGGTGGTCGTTCCACTTCTGATCCTGCTAACCCGATTTGGGTCGCATTCCCAGGGACCGTTCTGGGCAGGTGTCTTCGCCCTGATCGGCACCTTTATCAACCGCCTGGTAATCAGCTGGATTGGCCTGGCCGAACCGGCCCATGTCACCTACACCCCTTCCTGGATCGAGATCATGATCGTAGTCGGGTTGTTTGCCGGTGCAGCCCTGGTATATGGCGCAGTGGTTCGCTATTTTCAACTCTTTCCTGATGGGAAAGAGGCGCACTAATCTGGTTCACAAGCACATTATTTCGGAGGGTAGACCATGCCAAAGATAGCGATCGATCCAATTTCTCGTATCGAGGGCCATTTGCGCATCGAGGTTCAGGTGGAAGACGGCGCCGTGAAAGACGCCTGGGCCTCCAGCACCATGTTTCGCGGCGTAGAACTGATCCTGAAGGGCCGCGACCCGCGTGAAGCCTGGGCCATCACGCAGCGCTTTTGCGGAGTCTGCACCACGGTGCATGAGATCGGAAGAGCACACGTCTGAACTCCAGTCACCTGAAGCTATC
>CAZLJB010000525.1:0-3116 GCA_964559195.1 uncultured Anaerolinea sp.
AAACGGCGAAAAGAAGCTGTGCGGTGACGCTTAGACCGCATTCTTTTCGGGTGTTTAAAGCTAGTAGATAATGAGATATTGACTTGCCTTTAGTGAGATGAGTTGTGTTTCCCAGTCATCCGCTCGGTGCGAAGCATCGAGCGGATGCATTTGCTTGTCAGCCCCCATCACCCATACCATCTTATAACCCTGGTCTTTTCGATATTGTCAGCCACATCAATAGCCATCTTCATGTGTTCCCATTGTGAATCACCTGGAACTGTGCAATCTACTCCTCTTGAAACGTCAGGTTTTCACGGGATCATAAAGACTGACGAAAAACACGATTGGTAAAAAAGGCGCGCCGGATTGGTGCGCTTTTTTTGTGCTCCTTTTGTCCCATCCTTGTCCTTCATGCCGGGTTGGATAAAGTAAAGCCCCGGGCTATAGTATGAGAGATAGCTGATGGGAAGGTTGCCAGTATCTATACCGAACGATCTTTTCGCAGTAACCCTATGACTGACCTCATCGCCCCTCCATCCTGGCACAATGCGGTTTTCTAATTCTGTATCGCCAAAACGGCTAACCTCACCACTTAATTAAAAGGAAGTGATTTTATGGAATACAAAGCATTCGTAACCGGGGCTGACCGCGGGCTAGGCTCCGCTCTCTGCAGCCAACTTCTAAAAAAGGGTTGGCAGGTTTATGCCGGGCAGCACCGGCCGAATTGGCCCGAATTGAGCAATTTGGCCAACCAATATCCTGATCGGCTCCATATTATTCCCGTGGAAGTGACCTCGCTTGCCTCTCTCCGGGATGCCGCGAAGCTCGTTTCCGCCACGACGGATGCGATTGATCTATTGATCAATAACGCCGGAGTCCTTTCATCAACCTTTCCGTTGTCTTTGCGCGAACCGCTTGATTATTCTGAAATGATGCGCGAGTATAACGTAAACAGTTTGGGTCCTCTGCGGGTTGTGGATGCATTCCTTGCGCTTACCGACCGAGGGACTCTCAAACGTATTTGCTTCGTTTCTTCAGAGGCAGGCAGCATCGGTCAGGCAAAACGGACTGCCTGGTACGGCTACTGCATGTCGAAATCCGCGCTGAACATGGCGGCCAAACTCATCTTTAACCAGCTTCGACCTGAGGGGTATACATTTCGGGTCTACCACCCAGGTTGGATAAATTCCTACATGCACGGAGAGAAGGAGTTGGGCGCCGATCTGGAACCAGAAGAAGCCGCGGTCAAAGCGGTCAGCTTCTTCCTGCGCAAGCGCAACGAAGACCGCCTCGCTCTGGTCGATTATCTAGGCCATACCTGGAACTGGTAGCTCTTCAATTTTGAGATGGAATTTGAGCTCGGTTACCGACTGATCGGTGACAAAAGTCTCAAGCCCCGGCCCATGCCAGCACAACACTTGCCCGCCATGTCCGGGCGGATGGCAGCACTTCCCATGTCTGCGGTTTCGATCCCGAGACAGGCACTTTTCTCAAGCAGGACACCCAACAGGGCCTGAGCGTCCCATCCTGCTGGAGCCGCGACCTGGTCTTGGGCTGACCGTTGTCCTGGTTATCATCGTTTCCATCCTGGCATCATGCTACTTCCTCAGCGGGAACGCCATGGGTGTGGTCATAGAATAAAACGCACATGGTTTTTGTTCTGATGCAATTTTCTAACTGGAAAGCCTGGATTATTCATCCAATCTGAGCTGTTGGTGATAGCAAATTCTTTGGTGTTTTCTCCTTAGCGCCTCGCCTTGTGGGAGGCGTGAGCCAAGATGAAGAGAATCGTGTTTGCGTAAAAACTGAGCCTGGAATATATTATGACAAAAAAACAGATCTCCGTTACCATCCGTGAAGTTGCGACGCAGGCAGGCGTATCAATCGCTACGGTCAGTCGCTATCTTAACCAGAATACCCCTGTTTCTCCCGAAGTTGCTGGTAGGCTTGCGCGGGTGATGGATGAACTTAATTACCAGCCTCTTGTGACCGCGCAGCAATTGGCATTCTCGCGAACCAAAACCATGGGATGTGTACAAATGATAAAACAAGTCAGCCAGGTATTGCTTTCAATGCAGCGGTTTTCATGGGAACAAGGGGTGGCAGCGCAGGCGTTCTTGGAACTGGGTGAAACCGAGACTGCGATCCTGCTGGCGCGGGATGCAGTGCAGCGCCAGGCTCCGGACGGCAGGTTGGCATTGATGCACGCTGACGAGGGTGTCACTGACCCGGCCGCGAATGGCGAAGCTTTATTGTTCGCAGCGAACGTGACTCGGGAACTTGCCTTGCAAGTCGCCGGCGATGCAATGTTAAATTACTTGTTAAACACAGCCCCGCGCGCCCCGGATGGAACACTTTTCCATGTGATCAACGCGCAAGAAGTCTGGGTCGATTCAATGTACATGGCGCCTCCGTTTCTGGCAGTCGCTGGTCAATTGGATGAAGCCTTGCGACAAATTCACGGAATTAAAAACCGTCTTTGGAATTCAGAAAAAAAGTTGTATGCTCATATCTGGGACGAGGGTCGCCAGGCCTTCAAGCGGGCGGCCTTTTGGGGTGTTGGCAATGGCTGGGCGGCAGCGGGGGTGACTCGGGTCATCCGCAGCCTGCCAGAAACTATGCCCAGTCAAAAACAGGAGCTTGTTTCACATTTGCAGGAACTTCTGGATGGGTGTCTTGCGCATCAACGCCCGGATGGCCTGTTCCATGATGTGCTAGACCAGCCCGACACTTTTGTCGAAGCCAACCTGGCGCAAATGCTGGCTTATTCAATCTATCGTGGCGTGGCTGGAGGCTGGCTGCCCCTGCCGTACATGGAACACGCAGATAAAATGCGCGCAGCCGTCACCCAAAAAGTGGATGCATCTGGTTACGTTCAGGGAGTTTGTGGCGCCCCCGGTTTTGATCGATTGGGGACTGCTCCTGAAGGGCAAGCCTTTTTTCTCCTCATGGAATCCGCCTGGAAAGAAACCTTATGATCAATCTCACCACACCTCCAACCTGGCTCGACACCGCCCTCGAATTCTTCGTCAATAAGACGTGTCATAACCTGTCCAATCTTTCCAGTTTTCCTGAACGGACCGAGGGTGGCCAATGGTTGCAGATTCCTCCCGAGCAACATGGCTGGTGGGTGG
>CAZLJB010000526.1:0-3115 GCA_964559195.1 uncultured Anaerolinea sp.
CCAGGTGCTAAGTAAGCCGTACTGAGCACCGTTTTTTCAATATCCGCATAATCCCGACCAATGCTGTCACAGTGTTGTCTTAATATCTCCAGCTTGTTTCTCACCACATCAGCCCCCATGCCAGCAAACAAATTACAGGCATCCGCATATTTTGCCACCAGGCGCAGAGTTTTCTTCTCGCCAGCGCCTCCAATCAAAATCGGCGGGTGTGGTTTCGATATCGGCTGCGGATTGCACAGCGTTTCGGCCAGTTGGAAGTGCTTTCCTTCAAATGGGCCATTATTTTCTGACCACATTTGCCCGGCGATTTGCAGAGTTTCTTCCAATTGCTCAAAGCGTTTTGCCACCGGCGGGAAAGGTATTCCCAAACCCTTCGCCTCACGCTCGAACCATGCCGCCCCAATCCCGAGATAGGCTCGTCCACCGGAGAGCACATCTAAAGTTGTGACAGTTTTTACCAGTATGCCAGGGTGACGATATACCACGCCGCTCACCATCGTGCCCAACCTGACATTTTTGGTCACAGCAGCCATAAAGGCCAGCGTACTGTAGCCCTCCAGCATATCATCTTCTGCCGGTCCAAGAAATGGCCGGTCCGGTCCGCCGATTTGGAAGAAATGATCCATCACCCACAAACTGGCAAACCCACAATCATCCACCGTTCGGGCAATTTCCCGCAGCTTGTCACCCAAAATCGCTGATCCACCGGGAAAGGTAAAATTAGGAACTTGAATTCCGATTTTCATTTTGATATCCTCGTTTGTTTATTCTTAATGAATTTGCTTTATTAAACCACAAACTTCGCACCATTACAGCGAACATAATTTTATTGTACCTGATATCGCTATTCAGAAAAAATTTCCCCACACCCATTTGGCAATGTCCTTACCCGTCCCCCGTCCCCCGTCTTCCGTCAGATAAATTGCCAAACAGCAGCTCACCTGAACTTTGCAAAAAAGTCTTTTCCGGTGAACAATAATCCTTCCTCCAAAAAGCTTGCAAAATGCTTGCGTTTGAGCCCTTGAAAGCCTTATTTGGTGTAAACTATTGCGAATAGCAAAAATATTTATCATCACAACCAATAATGATTGCCTGGATGATCTCTTCATGACCCAATTTGACGACAGCGATGATGCTTTTACAACGGTCGACATAAAAGAATATCTTTACCTGCTCTGGAACTGGGCCTGGTTGATCGCACTTGCAGGCGTCCTGGGTGGTGTGATCGCCTACACCGTCTCATCCAACATGACACCCATGTATGAAACATCCACCCGTTTACTGATCAGTGACCCACCCGCCATGCGCAGCCTGGATACCAGCGCCATGGTCAGCACCCAGACTCAAACCAGCACCTATTCCGCTATGCTGGTCGACCGGCCCGTCTTGCAGGGTGTCATCGACAAGCTAAAGCTCCAAATCACCTCCGACGATCTCAAGGATTTCGTCACGGTTAAAATTGTCACCAATACCCAGCTCATCCTGGTTACGGTGCAGGATCCCAATCCGCTCCAGGCGGCTGAAATCGCCAATACGATTGCGGTGGTCTTCACGGACCGCATCCGCGAGTTGCAATCGCAGCGTTACGCCGCCACCGAAAAAGGCCTCTCTCAACAGGTGC
This sequence comes from uncultured Anaerolinea sp., assembly GCA_964559195.1. Classification (GTDB taxonomy): domain Bacteria; phylum Chloroflexota; class Anaerolineae; order Anaerolineales; family Villigracilaceae; genus UBA5195. The sequence goes on from CAZLJB010000526.1 coordinate 1,622, forward strand.
TTGAGATGGAAAAACAGGTCAACGATACCACCCTGGCGATCGCCAACGAGACCGACCCTGCCCAAAAATTACAATTCGAATCACGTCTGACCCAATACCGTCAGCTCTATTCAAGCCTGGTGACCAATTTTGAACAGGTGCGCCTGGCGGAAGCTCAAACCAGCACCAATGTCTTCGTTTCCGAGCCGGCCAGTGTCTCAAGAGAACCCGTTTCCCCAAAAACTACGCTCAATACCCTGTTGGCCGCCCTGGCAGGCATGTTTCTGACCGCCGGTCTGATCTTCGCGATCGACATGCTCGATGATACCATTCGCAATCCGGATGACATTCGCCAGAAATTCAATCTCCCGGTTCTTGGTGTCATCGCCAGCCATGCCATCACGGAAGGCAAGCCGATCAGCCTGGAACAGCCTCGTTCACCGGTCGCAGAGGCCTTTCGCAGCCTGCGCACCAACATTACCTACGCCTCGGTCGATCTGCCTCTGCGCCGCATCCTGGTCACCAGTTCCACGCCCCAGGAAGGCAAAACCACCATCTCCGCCAACCTGGCGGTTGTGCTGGCCCAGGGTGAGAAGAAATCAGTTTTGATGGATGCCGATATGCGGCGCCCAACCGTTCACCAGAAATTTGGCCTGATGAACCGCCTCGGCCTCAGCAGCCTGTTTGTACGTTCTCTGGATAACATCCCCGCCGCCATCCAGACCGCTTCCGTTTCCGGTCTTGCGATCATTACATCAGGCAGCCTGCCCCCCAATCCGGCTGAACTGTTGACCTCCCGGCGCATGAAAGAAATCATGGATCGTCTCAACCAGGATTTCGATCTAATCGTGATCGATACTCCGCCAGTCCTGACTGTTACCGACGCGGTGGCCCTGGCTCCCGGCCTGGACGGTGTCATCATCGTGGCCGTCCCCGGCATGACCAAGCTGAGTGCCCTGCGCCAGACCCTCGAGCAGCTCCAGGCCGTCGGCGCGCGTGTCCTGGGTGTTGTGCTCAATCAGGTCAATCCCAGCAGCCGCAAATACGGTTATTATTATCACCGCTATTATTCTAAGTATTCTCATTATTACGATGAGAAAGAAGATAAGAAAAAGAACTTCTGAATATTAAAAAAAATAAAGCAGAATAATAAATCAAGCTAACCCCTCCGAAAAGGGCACTTGTTTATTGTTAATAATTTTTGGTGATAATATTAGTATCCAATCTTGGATGTCTGAAGGGCGGATGCTGTTTTATTATTGTCAATTCCACTTGTTTAATAGGGTCACCCTTAGATTGCCTTGAAATTGGGAAGAGATGAAAAAATAGGCTTAATGAAATTTATTTACCGATTTGATGTTTATCCAAAATACAACTTGAACACACTGAAGTAAATTATTGACGGATATTTATGGAAGACCATACGCAAAAAAATTTAGTTGCGTTTCAAATAAGTTGAAAGCCCGGCTTCAATCTGGTTAAGTGAGTTTTCCCAAACGGCTCCAGGAAAGAAAG
>CAZLJB010000527.1:0-3113 GCA_964559195.1 uncultured Anaerolinea sp.
AACCCCAAGCGCCAGGTGCTGATTGACTTCGTGGCGACTGTGGCGCGCATTCTAACCCGGCACGGCAACCGGGTCGGAGCCATTTTCTACGGCAGCCGCGTCGACCTGACCATCCCGGCCCGCAGCGGTCGCAACCAGGTACTGCGGCTGGTCAATGATCTGCTCAGGCAGCCGCAGCAGCCCAAATCCGCGTTGACCAGCCTGGCTCCCTTGCTGGAAGGCAGCCTGCAGGCCATTAAAACGCGCTCGCTGGTCTTCGTAATCTCGGATTTTATCAGCCAGCCTGGCTGGGAGCGCCCGCTTAGCCTGTTGACCCGTCACCACGAACTGCTGGCGGTGCGCCTGTGGGATCCGCGCGAGAGAGAGCTGCCTGATCTTGGGCAGGTCTTGATGGAAGATGCCGAAACCGGCGAACAGCTCTATGTCGATACGCATGACCGGCGCTTCAGGCAGCGATTTGCTGAGTCGTGGCAGCGCCGCGAGCTGGAATTGGAGCAGGCTTTCAAACACGCCGGTGTGCAGGCGCTCTCGCTCTCGACCGAGGAAGACCTGGTGCGAGCTATCCTGCGATTTGCCAGTCTGCGCAAGCAGCGGCGGAAATAGCCCATGTCTTTTATCTGGCCCAGCCTGTTATTTGTGCTTGTCTCGATCCCGATTCTGATCGGGTTGTATGTCTTTCTGCAGCTGCGGCGGAGCGACCTGGCTGCGCGCTACCGCAGCCTGGGCTTTGTGCCCCAGAACGATAGTCGCCGTTGGGGTTTTCGCCGACACATCCCACCTTTTTTCTTCCTGCTGGGTCTGATCATCCTGCTGGCAGCCCTGGCGCGCCCGCAAATGGTGCTCAGCCTGCCCAGGGTGCAGGGGAACGTCATCCTGGCTTTTGATGTTTCGGGCAGCATGGCGGCGGACGATTTCAAGCCGACCCGTATGGAAGCCGCCCGCGTGGCAGCCCTGGCCTTTGCAGCCCATCAGCCGCGCAACATCCAGATTGGTGTGGTGGCTTTCAGCGATAACGGCTTTGCGATACAGTCCCCCACCAACGACCAGGACAGCCTGCAGGCAGCCATCAAGCGCCTGAGCCCTCAGCGCGGCACTTCCCTGGCCAACGGTATCCTGACGTCGCTCACGACCCTGGAAGTACAGGCTGGTACAACGCGTTATTACAGCAATTTGACGCCCGCCCCAACACCTTCACCCACGCCTTTTCCGAAAGGCAGCTTTTCCAACGGGGTCATCATCCTGTTGAGCGACGGTAATAATAATGAGAACCCTGACCCGATCAGCGCGGCCCAGACGGCTCTTGAGCGCGGGGTGCGGATTTACACGGTCGGGATCGGCAGCCCAAGCGGCACGGATCTCAAGATCAATGGTTTCACCATTCACACCCAATTAAATGAAGCACCGCTCAAGCAGATCGCGCAGTTGACGAATGGCGAATATTTCAACGCTCAAAATGAAACCGAACTAACCAAAATCTACCAGAGCATCCAGACCCAGCTGGTGGTGAAGGCTGAGCAAACCGAGGTCACCTCGATTTTTGCCGGGCTGGGATTGTTCTTTTTAGTGCTGGGCGGGCTGTTTTCGCTGTTTTGGTTCAGCCGCCTGCCCTGATTGGCTGAGCGCGTACTTGTTCAGGTTTGAGGATTAGAGGTAGTATGGATTTGCTCTGGCCCGGATATTTACTTCTGTTGGGGTTTATCCCGCTGCTGATCGGATTGTATCTCTGGATCCAGCGCCGCCGGCGGGTTGCGCTGCGTTTTTCCAGCCTGTCCCTGCTGCCTGAAGCCCTGCCGCGTTCAGCCCGCCTGCGCCGGCATGTGCCCTTTGTCCTGATGCTGCTGGCTTTTACCTGCCTGATCCTGGCGCTGGTGCGTCCGGTCATGGTCTTCAGTGTGCCCACCAACCAGACCACCATCATCCTGACCATGGATGTCTCGCGCAGCATGTGCTCAAACGATATCCAGCCCAGCCGCATCCAGGCCGCCGAGACTGCCGCGTTGAATTTTATCGATGCCCAAAAGGCCAGCACCCATATCGGGATCGTGGCTTTTTCAGGTTTTGCTGAATTGGTGCAGCTGCCCACCACGGATTTGCAGGCACTGCGGGATGCCATCCACAGCCTGACAACCGGCCGGCGCACAGCCATCGGCAGCGGCATCCTGCAGGGCATTGATGCGATTGCGGATGTCGATCCGAGCGTGGCCGCGACAGTGGCGGATGTGACCCCGGTGGCGAAGGGCGCCTACGCCCCTGATATCATCGTGCTGTTGACAGATGGCGCCAGCAATACCGGCCCGCTGCCGTTGGATGCCGCCCAGCAGGCGGCCGATCGTGGTGTGCGGGTTTATACGATTGGTTTTGGCACTGAAAAAGGTGGCGAATTTCCGAATTGCGGCGACCAGTTCCGCGGCAGTGAGCCATTTTTCGGCGGCGGTGGCGGAGGAGGCACTGGCAGAAGTGGCGGTGGGCAGGGCTTTGGCCAGGGCGGTTTTCGGCGTGGAATCGATGAAGATACCCTCAAGAAAGTTGCCGCTTTGACGGGTGGTAAATATTACTCGGCTGAGAGTGCCCAGGAACTGGAAAGCGTCTTCACCGGGCTGCCCACCAACCTGATTGTCAGACACGAAACGACCGAGATCAGTTTTGTATTTGCTGCGCTCGGCGCCCTGCTGGCTCTGCTGTCGATCTTGCTCGGCCTGCTCTGGTTCCCGCTCGGCTGATTGTGAAAAACAAAATAGGGGTTGAAAAAATAAATCGCCCCTTACAAATCATAGTAGAGAGCGAAAATTTCACAGGTAAGCGATAAATGCCACAAGCACTCATCGCATTTTTTAACAATGAATAAGTTTTTACAATATGAGTTTCGGGTGTTATCTCAAAATATCTGCCGCTACTGCATGAATGCCTGCCCCTTTGGCGTGCCCCATTTTGATTATGACAAGGGCATTATCCCTGGCGCTTTCATTGATAAGTGCACCTTCTGCACGCAGCGCATTGATGTTGGCCTTGATACCCGGGCTGTAGCTAAATAAAAGTGATACAATTAAGGTACAAATGGTTCACAAGGAGAAAATATGGCTTTGATCGGTATTCGCGAACTACGCCAAAAGACA
>CAZLJB010000528.1:0-3105 GCA_964559195.1 uncultured Anaerolinea sp.
ATGAACACTCTTTTGAAGATATGCGGCAACGGTTAGGCGATGAACATCTGGGAAAACGCTTACGCGCTCAGGTAGATCACATTGTCAATGTGACCGGTCGAGGGTTGGGGACATTTCATTTCGAAAATATGCCTTTTTTTTACGAGCTGGTGGATTTATTTCTCAACGTCAGCGGGCTAATAAAAGTTGGCCAGCGCAATGCACTGCAATTCGAAGTAAGAGAAAACCACGTATCTTTTCCTGGTTTGCCGGAAACTTTCAATGGCCTGCGTATTCTCCAGTTAACCGATCTGCACCTGGATGGTTATCAGGGATTGGGCAGTCTTATTGCCAGGGCGGTTGCGGGTTTAGACTTTGATCTGTGTGTTCTTACTGGAGATTTCCGTTTTTCTGATACAGGCTTGTACCGGCATCTGACCGAGGAATTTAATGCGCTGGTTCCGTCACTGCAATGCCGGTTGGGTGTTTTGGGGATACTCGGCAACCATGATTTTATTGAAATGGCTCCATTGATTGAAACTGCAGGTGTCAGGCTGCTGATCAATGAGAATGTGGCTTTGGACGATAAAGGTGATAAGTTGTGGATAATTGGCCTGGACGACGCTCATTTTTATGGCTTCCATGATTTTGACAAGGCCTTGCAGGGCGTGCCAGCTGAAGCGGCCAAGATATTATTGGTACATTCTCCTGAGGTGATTCCAGAAGCTGCGGAGCGAGGTTTTGGTTTATACCTGGCCGGACATACGCATGCCGGCCAGATTTGCCTGCCCGGAGGCACTCCGGTATTATTAAACGCCAACTGCAAGCGCCAATACACATCGGGGGAGTGGAAATTCAATGGCATGAGTGGTTATACCTCAGCGGGTGTTGGATCTTCAGGAATTTTTGCGCGATTTTTCTGCCCACCAGAAATTGTTATCCACGTATTGCAAAGCACGGCTCTTTGAATTATTCAAGCAGGTATTTATTTCCGATGGCTAATTTTGGCGATGGTAATACTGGTTTATACTTATTTGATTAATGCCCATGCGTAGTTCGTAGCTGGCGGATATATTATTATTGGCCAGTTAGTATTTTTTCTATTAGGAGATGTCCTTGGAAGGCTTTGATTATACTGAGCTAGACCCGGAAGAACGAACCAACAAATTTATGGCTTTGTTTTCAATTGGTTTGGGTATTATCAGCCTGTGTGCGGCCTTGATCCCGATTTGTGGTGCTGCCAGCAGTTTGTTTGGGATTGGATTGGGGATGTTCGGGCTGCGGTCTGAACGGCGAAAAATGGCGATTGCAGGGATTGTCATTTCGAGCCTTGGTTTATTAATTTCCATTGTTTATGCGATTATGTGGTTTATACAACCACACTGATCTTCTGCTAGCTCAATGAGACCAAAAATGGCAATGGGTTTAGAGCTTATGATGAGTCATTCTGTAAAATTGGAGATTTGAGTGGAAGGATCTTTGGAAATGGAAATTAGCAGCTTGCTTCGCTTGCATAGTCTTAAAATTGTGACAGCCGAATCATGTACAGGTGGTCTGGTTGGACATCGATTAACAAACATTCCCGGGTCATCCGAGTACTATCTGGGCGGTGTGATCGCTTACGCGTATGAAGCCAAAGTGGCTTTGTTGAATGTGTCCTGGGATACTCTGCAGCAGCACGGCGCTGTCAGCCGTGAAACTGTCCTGGAAATGGCGCGTGGAGCCCGTAAGTTGTTGACTGCTGACATTGCGGTCAGCGTGAGTGGTATTGCCGGGCCAGATGGTGGCTTGCCTGGCAAACCGGTTGGCACAACCTGGATCGGCCTGGCTGCCAGTGATGGGGAATGGGCCCGGGTATATTGTTTTGCGGGTGATCGAGCCGGGAACAAGGCATGTGCTGCGGATGCAGCCTTGAAATTGATTTGTGATTATATTGAGAGTGGGCGGAATCTCGATGCGGATCTGCGCGATAGGCTGGCGTGGGATGGCCTTCCATGTTGAGCGTGGTTGTTATCATCTCTGCTAATTCAGAATGGCGTTCAGTAAAAGCGCATTTTCCACATGCAAAGCTAGAGGGTTCTACCATGGGTGAGTATTTCACCCATCGATTGGATGTTCGGCAAGTTACCTTTTTCCATGGCGGGTGGGGGAAAATCTCGGCAGCTGCCACGACTCAGTATGTGATAGACCGGTTTCGTCCAGATCTTCTGGTCAATCTGGGTACCTGCGGTGGATTCGAAGGGCAAATTGAGACAGGCAGGGTGATATTGGTTGATAAAACGGTTGTTTACGACATCATCGAACAAATGTCGGACCCCGATGAGGCCATTGGATATTATTCAACAGAGATCGAGCTCGGCTGGCTGCCTGAAACACTTCCGGCGGATGTATGGCGAGGTAGGCTGGTTTCTGCGGACCGAGACATTGTCGTGGAGGACATCCCTATGCTGATCAATCGCTTTGGAGCTGTTGCTGCAGATTGGGAATCGGGAGCAATTGCATGGGTGGCCAATAAAAACCGGGTTGGATGTTTAATTCTGCGCGGTGTGACGGATATCGTAGGGACGAAGGGGGGGGAGGCCTATGGCAACATTGATCTTTTCCATCAACGGACGGATGAGATCATGGATTTGCTAATCAAGCAACTGGGGGTCTGGATCCAGGTTTATGCGGGTTAGTCATCATCGGTCAGCAGGCCAATTGCACGGATAAATTCAACGGTTATGCGGGCTGTGACACCCCATACTAATTCTCCATCGTATGGAAAATATGTGATCACAGAGCGCTGGGTCTCTTTGCGAGTAAATTCCTGCCAGCTTTCGCGATCAGCCAGCCATTTAAGTGGCATGGTAAAAACGCGGCTTACTTCAATAGTGTGGACAGTAAAAGTATAAGGCCAGGGGAAAACAGCAACGACGGGTGTGACAAAAAAGTTGGTAACAGTCAGCATCGCTCCCAATCGGCCCAGAATCCGAACATCTTGTTGGCGCAGACCAATTTCTTCGTGCGCTTCACGTAGGGCAGTGGCTTCGGGACTATCGTCCTCGGGATCTGTTGCGCCGCCTGGGAAGGAAACCTGACCTTTGTGATGTTCAACAATATCAGTGCGGCGGGTAAAAAGGACCT
>CAZLJB010000529.1:0-3104 GCA_964559195.1 uncultured Anaerolinea sp.
GTGACTGGAGTTCAGACGTGTGCTCTTCCGATCTCATCAGGATCAGCTCGAATCAGCCCTTACTTATTTGTTGGACTGTGGCGTGAAGACGATCGGTCTTAAGTTGGGCAAGGATGGCTGCCTGGTTGTCACTGCGCAAAACAGGGCTCGCTTGCCCGGTTTTGTGGTAAAAACGGTCGATTCTACCGGCGCGGGCGATGCTTTCAGCGCGGCTATGATCTATGGACGCTTGTACGGTCTACGCTTGGAAGTGCGTGCTTTATTGGCCAACACGCTCGGAGCTCTGACAACGACTGTTTGGGGTGCCGGGGCAGCTCTGCAGCCCATGGAATTTGTGCGTGCTTTTTTGCACCAGCAAAAAACGGGTGATCCAGTCTGGGATGGTTTGGTCGATGAAACCTTGAATGCCCTGGAAGCCAGCCCACTGCAGAGTGGTGGAGTTTAATAGTGACCGATATCCCGCTTCCACCAAACCCCAGGATTGCCACGCTCGGGGACTTTGTTGCGGATTTGGTCTGTACAATTCCATCCCTGCCGGTGGAATCTGGTGCCCACCAGCAGGCACATTCGATCCGGGTGGAACCTGGGGGAGCTGGCAATTTTGTCATCGCCGCCCACCGGCTTGGGCTAGATGTATCCCTGCTGGGTGTCATGGGTGCGGATGCCTTTGGCAGCCTGGCAGCCGGGATCCTGGAAAATGAAGGAATTGACACCTCGGGGTTGATCCGCCAGCAGGACGGCACAACGACAACGGTGATTGCCCTGGTGGATGAACATGCACAACATGTTTTTCTGGGTTCCTATGGAGTGGGTCCGCAAGTCAGCGTCCCGGATGCCTGGTTTGAACGCCTGAGCCTGATATCTGCTTTATTTGTGAGTGGTTATTCGCTGCATGAGGAACGACTTTGCGAGGCGGCCCTGGAGTGCCTCCAGTTTGCGTACACCCGGCAGGTGCCAATATTTTTCGACCCTGGCCCACAGGTTCGCGATTTGCCGGTTGGATTAATTCGCAAGCTGGTGAGCTTCTCGCGTGTACTTCTGTTGACTGAGGAAGAGATTCCCCTGATTACGGAGGGTGGCGGAAGTTTGGAGGATTGCCGCCGCCTGTTGGAGTGCGGCCCTGAGTTGATTTGTGTCAAGCAGGGTGCCAAAGGCTGCGTCGTTCTGACGCGCGCCGGGCAGATCAGCCACCCAGGTTTTGTCGTCAGTGTTCGTGATACCGCCGCGGCAGGTGATTCCTTTGCCGCTGCGTTTATTTATGGGTATTTGTGCGCCTGGTCGCTGCCCGTTATTACCGCCTTTGCGAATGCGATGGGTGCTGCCAAGGTGCAGAAGCTGGGATCCGGTACCCGGGTGCCCACGCTTGATGAGGTCCTGTCTGTTTTACGGGATCATGATGCCATTTTTCAATTCCAATAGAGGTGAACATGTTAACGAAAATTGAAATTCAAACGAACAAGGGCGAGAGCCTGGTGAATATTACAGATAAGGTTCGAGCTGTTGTCAAAACCAGCGGAGTACAGGAAGGTGTCTGTGTTTTGTATGCCCCCCACACTACCGCCGCACTGACCATCAATTCAGGCATGGATTCAAATACCGCCGTGGACGTGTTGGATGAAGTTCATCGACTGGTTCCAACCCGTGCTGATTTTCATCACATCTATGATACCCCTGCCGATGCTGCCGGGCATATCAAGGCCATTCTGGTGGGAGGCAGTCAAACTGTCATAATTAGCGCCGGGGACGTGCTGCTGGGAAGTTCACAGAGTATTTTTTTCTTTGAGTTTGATGGCCCGCGCAGCCGCCAGGTTTATCTCAGAATTATGCGCGATCAGGATTAAGACCATGCCAAAAAAAATCTTATTTGATACCGATCCTGGTGTGGATGATGCCATGGCAATTTTGTATGGTCTGCATTCGCCTGAGCTCGAATTTGTGGGTCTGACTACTGTTTTTGGCAACACGTATGTCGAAACGACCACCCTCAACGCGCTCAGCCTGGTGGAGTTGGAAGGCCGCTCAGATATCAAGGTGGCCCAGGGTGCGGGTAAGCCGTATGTTCGCCCCGAGCCTTTTTATGGCCATCGCTTTCATGGTGAAGATGGTTTAGGTGGCGCCAGGGCTTCGGTGCCTATGCCGCTTGGTAGGGCGATTGACACCCCTGCGGCACAGTTTATCGTTGAGACGATCATGTCAAACCCCGGAGAAATTACTCTGGCCGCCGTGGGCCCTCTTACCAATCTGGCGCTGGCGCTGCGTCTCGAACCGAGAATTGTTGAAAATGTCCGTGAGGTGGTTGTCATGGGCGGAACCGCATACCGCCCGGGTAATGTCTCGCCGGTAGCGGAAGCCAACATTTCGAATGACCCGCATGCGGCCAGTCTGGTTTTCAGCGCTGGCTGGAATTTGACCATGGTTGGATTGGATGTCACCACCCGCGCAATTATGTCGCCTGAGATGATTGCCGAAATTACCGGGGCTGGCACGCCGGCCTCTGATCTCTTGAAAAAAATCCTGCCGCTTTATCAGGATGCGCATCACCTGACCGATGGAATGGGTGGTGCAATCAATACCCATGACCCCTCCGCGATCGGTTTCATGATTGATCCCAGCATGTTTACCACTCAGCGCATCCCTTTGTATGTCGAGACCCAGGGAAAATGTGCCGGGTTTACCGTTCCAGATCCTAGGCGGAAATGGAAGGAATCAGTTGAGGTTAACGTGTGTGTCGATGTTGATTCGCCCAGGTTGCTAAAAATGATTCGTGACCGCCTGGTAAAGGCTCAGGGCTAAAGGGAATCATCATGCGCCGTTTCTGGATTGATACGGATACTGCTTCAGATGATGCTGTCGCTATACTGATGGCTTTGCGCACACCAGATGTGAGTGTCGAAGGCATCTCGGTGGTTGCTGGCAATGTGCCGGTCGAGATGGGTGCGCGCAATGCCCGTTATACGGTTGAACTGTGTGGAAAAGAAACTCCCGTCTATCTTGGAGCCAGTCAGCCGCTCTTGCGAAATCCTGATTACGCCTATTTTTTTCACGGGCCTGATGGCATGGGTGGCACCAACCCGGGCGAACCAAAGCTTTTGCCGCAGAGGTCC
>CAZLJB010000530.1:0-3100 GCA_964559195.1 uncultured Anaerolinea sp.
TCATCACTTTTGAATATGAAAGCCCCATCCAGCCGCCTGAAATTTATCGTCTGGAACTGACCACCCCACGCCTAAACCAACTAACCTTCTCTTTTATACCCGCGCTGGCAGCCAACAAAATGGTTATGCCAAAAAATATCAGCTACAAATCCTATGATGGGCTGGAAATACCAGCCTTTTTATACATCCCGGAACATCCCAATGGTGCGGCCGTGCTGTATCCGCATGGAGGCCCATCCGGACAGGCCTGCTATGAGTGGGATATCCTGGCTCAATATCTTGTGGCAAAAGGCTATACCTTCATAGCGCCAAATTATCGTGGATCCACTGGTTACGGCGTGGAATTTGAGCATGCCAATTACGGCGATTGGGGATTGGGTGATACAAAAGACTGCCTTTACGGTGCAAAATATCTCGCGACACTCCCCGGAATTGACCCAGCCCGCCTGGCAATCATGGGCGGCAGCTATGGTGGCTACCTGACCAACTGCTGCCTGTCGCGTGACCCTGATTATCTATTCGCTTGCGGTATCGCCAAATACGGAGATGCCAATACCGTCAGTTCTTGGGCTCTCTGCAAGCGCGAATTGCGCCTATATACCGAGATATTTCTTGGACATCCGGGTAAAAATCCGAAAGTTTATCGCGAAAGCTGCCCAATTTACGATGTGACAAATGTCCAAAAACCAATTTTACTGCTGCACGGATTGGAAGACCAAGTTGTTCCACCCGAAGGCAGCGAAGAATGGGCTGCCGCCCTGCGAAAACATGATAAATCCTTCGAATACAAAACCTACACCGGTGAACCGCATGGCTTTTTGCGCCGGGAAAACGTGGAGGATGTTTATACACGCATTGAACGTTTCCTGGATTGGTATTTAATGCCCTTGTGAAAGCCTACTCCAAAACAAGTCCCGGGCTGATGTCTGAAGTTTTCTGTCCACATCAAACGTTTCTTCCTTGCGCCCAGGACCCCCATTAACGGCATAGGCCGCTGCTCCAGCATTGCAACCAAAGGCTGTCGTTTGAATATTCTCTTTTCCAAACAAACAACAGCGCTACGGTTCAACACTTGACTTCAAGGCTCGACATGCTCCCATGGGCTCAAAGCTGTATTTCCCACAATCCGCCGGGATCAGTAAAGTTTCATACTGGCCCAGTTTCCACACACCCGGCTCTCCTGAAACAAGGATCTGCGCCTGCCCTTCGATCACGGTGATGGCATGAAAACTCTGTCCGGCTGTGTTAAGTTCAATCGCACGTTTTTCTGCCACCATGACTTCCAGTTTGAAGTAGGAATTATGAGCCACCACCTTGCGCTCTCCATCCTTCAGCGCAGGATCCGCCACTGGTTGGACGGTCGCCGAGGCGTCACTGACTGCCAGGGATTTCTCAATATGCAGTTTACGTTTTTCAGTCTGCGGGCGACCCCAATCATAGACCCGGTAGGTCAGGTCAGATGATTGCTGAACTTCATAAATAAGCAAACCCGGCCCCAAAGCGTGGATTGTGCCCGGGCGGATAAAAATAGTCTCTCCTTTATTCACATTCACATATTGCGAAAGGGATAGAATGGTACCGTCAGAAATGGATGCAGCAAGCGCTTCGGAGCTAACGCCCGCTTTGACACCTGCAATCAGTTGCGCACCTGCCTCAGCCCCCAAAACATGCCAGGCTTCCGTCTTGCCAAAAAAACCTGGCCCCTCCAGTCTGGCAGCCTGTTCATCATTTGGATGTACCTGTACCGAAAGCCATTGAGCGCAATCGAGCAGCTTGATCAAGAGCGGAAAGCGCCCACCGGTCTGGGCCTGAACGTATTTCCCAATAAGCTTATCGCCAAGTTTAACTGTCAGTTCAGCCAGGCTGAACCCAACCCACGGTCCTGCCGCTACTCTGTCATTCTCATAAACCGCCCAGGCTTCAGCCGTTGGAATAAATCCAGGGCGCAATTTATCGCCTCCCCAGACATAATCGCGATATTCAGGAATCAATTGGATTGGTTGAGTCATTTTTGGTCTCCAGTTATAAAACAGGGTTCCAGTGAACTTCTATTTTATCCGCAGCGGCAGGATAATACAATCAAAATTATGCGACAATATTCCAAACAGAAAACCTGGTTTGTGGAAAAAAATACCGCCCGGCCTGGAGTCAAATAAATAGTTATGCTTCCTTTTCACATCACCCATATCAGTACCGCTACCCTACTGCTGGAAATTGGATCGCTTCGGATACTGACCGATCCGGTTTTTGATCCTCCAGGCGGAAAATATTCGTTTGGTTGGGGCACAGGCTCTACCAAATTGACCAGCCCGGCCCTCACACCCAATAATCTGGGAGCTATCGACGCTGTGCTATTAAGTCACGACCAGCATCAGGATAACCTGGACCATGCCGGACGCGCCTTCTTACCTCAAGCGAGGCGAGTACTGACCACCATTCCTGGCGCCAGGCGTCTGCGTGGTAACTCAGAAGGGTTCCAGGCATGGCAAAGTACCCTGCTCGAATCTGGGAACACAAAAATCAAGCTTACAGCCACGCCAGCACAGCATGGACCATTCTTTATCCGCCCATTTGCAGGTGAAACGATCGGGTTTATGCTGGAATGGGATGGTCAACAAAATGGGGCGCTTTACATCAGCGGAGATACTATTTATTATCAAGGTATTGAACAAATTGCACAACGCTTTCGCGTGGATTTAGCCATCCTTCACCTTGGACGCGCGAGCTTCCCAATCACAGGTCCAATTCGCTTTACAATGGATGTGCCGGATGCAATCAGAGCCGCACGAGTCCTGTCCCCTCGCAGGATTATTCCCATCCATTATGAAGGCTGGAAACATTTTAGCCAGGGGAAATCTCAAATCCAATCAGGCTTCAGAGATGCAAAACTGGACGAAAAGCTGCAATGGCTAAATATCGGAGAAAAGACATCCCTATCTTTTTAAACTTTTGCATGGGTTTTTCCCAACCTGTAATTGGCTTTGAAAACACCCGCATAAATTCATTCTGATAATTGCTGCAAGAAAAATAGCAATTCCAAATTCAAAACAACATTCTTCCGGTTCGGAAGATAAAATGACAAATGGTTTCCGTTTTCGAA
>CAZLJB010000531.1:0-3099 GCA_964559195.1 uncultured Anaerolinea sp.
TACGATATAGCTTCAGGTGACTGGAGTTCAGACGTGTGCTCTTCCGATCTCGTTTTATTTCTATTGCTGGTACTATAAAATGCCCCAGCCAGCCCAGCAGGTCAAAACAAGTCTTGGCAAAACATATATACTTGTCAAAAAAAGCCGCTATTCCATCGATCAAATGACCAACCAGCCGGTCGTCAAGCTGCTGGATATTGACAATATGACCCTCTATCAAGAAGTACCGCGCGAAAACAAATAACAGTATCCACTTACCACTCTTAGGTTTGGAACCAAATTTTCCTGATTGTGCCGCGTAAATGACCAAGCATCGTTTGTTTTCCCCAAAAAAAATTTATACAACTCCCCCCCTATTTTGTCACCACAATCTCGACTGTCTCGCTTCTGATCACCTGCCCACTGGGTGAGAGCGCCTGGGCCCAGAAGCGGTGTGTTCCTGTTTGAAGCTGCCACCAGCTTACAAATGGCCCGGCCGTGAACCTGCTTTCTTGCTGCCCATCCACCCACAGTGTGACATTGCTCAAGCCTGAACCAACCAGCACCTCCAGCGGAATCTGCTGGGCGGAACGTTCGAGCTGGTCCGAGATGCTATAAATAGCCCCAGGTTGTGGCGAGATCAACAGCAGTTTATCCGAGCGGGCTTCCGTCTGGCTGAAATCAGATAACAACTGCAAGCCCTGTGAATGCGCCCAGCGCTGCGCCTGCACGGGCAGATCCAAGACCGTCACCGGCAGGCGCTGGCTGAGCGGTGTCTGGGCTGTGGCCAGGCCACCTGTGGCTGAATCCAGCCAGATTTGCCGGTAAATGTTGTCAGGTTTGGTTGGCTGGCTGCCGTCCAAAAACCACTCGCGTTCGGTTGCGGCGCATAAGGGGGTTGGCAGCAATCCGGAATAGGAGCAAACTTCCTGCTGCACCAATCCGTCCGGGCGGGTAAATTCTTCGACGGCTTTGCCGCGCAGCAGGCTGCGGAGGGTTTCCTGCCAGATTGGCGCGGCACCCGTCAGTCCGTTGACATCCCGCATGGCCTGGTAATCGCTGTTGCCCACCCAGACCCCGACCACCAGGCTGGGCGTATAACCGACCGTCCAGTTATCGTGATAGTTGGTGGTTGTGCCGGTCTTTACCGCGGCGGGACGATCAATTTTCAGCGTGCTGTTTTTACCAAATCCGATTCTGCGGGCGTTGTCATCGCTCAAAATATCGCTGATCAACCAGGCCACGCGCGGATCGAAGATCTGGGTCTGTGGATTCGCCGCAGGCTGGTAGAGCAGTTTGCCATCGGCATCCTGGATATCCAGAATGGCGTTGCGGCCGGGTAAAACTCCGGCGTTGGCAAAGGCCGCGTATGCATTCGTCAGATCCAGCAGGCTCATTTCGCCGCCGCCCAGGGCCAGGGATAGATCAAACTGGCCCGGGTCACCCAATGAATGGATCCCCAGCCGGTTGGCCAGCTGCACCATCCTGTCTACCCCCACTTTTTGCAAAGTGATGACGGCCGGGATATTTAGCGAAGAAGCCAGCGCCACCCGGGCCGGCACCATCCCATGTTCTTTCTCGTCATAATTTCTGGGAATATAGGCTGGCTGTCCGGCTTGAGCTGGGAAGATGGTCTGCACATCCAGGATCGGTGTGGCTGCGCTCCAGGGCTGTGGGGATAGCGGACTGAATGCTTCAGCATAGATGAATGGCTTGAATGCGGAACCCGGCTGCCGTGAGGCCGTGACCATGTTGACGGCTCCATGAATGGAGGCCTTGAAATAATCAGCGCTGCCCACCAGCGCCAGGATCTCGCCCTTGTGCGCATCCAGCACCAAGACCGCGGCATTGTTTACATTATGATTGAGCCCCTTCTCATCCTTGAATTTTGCAATCTGGCGGGCGACGGCGGTTTCAGCGGCAGTCTGGGCATCCAGGTCCAGGCTGGTGCGCACCACCAGGCTGGCGCGTGCATCGATCTGCCCATTTTGGATCAGCTGATCGACCTGGTTTTTGACCATCCAGACGAAATGCGGGGCCCGGATTGGGAATGGGGCGGCGTTGTAGCTGAGGGGTACTTGCTCGGCCTGCACCCGTTCAGAGTTTGTGATGAAGCCGTCTTTTTCCATCAGCCCCATCACGATCATCTGGCGCTGCCTGGCGCTGTCGGGATGGTCAAATGGATTGTAAAGCGCGGGTGCCTGGGGTAATCCCGCCAGCAGTGCGCACTCTGGCAGCAGCAGTTCGCTGGCAGGTTTGCCAAAATATGTGCGGGCGGCGGCCTCGACTCCATAAGCAAAACCACCGTAAAAGGTCTGGTTGAGATAGAGGGCCAGGATTTCATCCTTGGAGTAGGCCTTTGTCAGCTGCCAGGCCAGCAGGCTCTCGCGCAGTTTGCGGCGTGGGCTGCGCTCAGACATCTCATCCTGCAGCAGCAGGCCGCGCACTACCTGCTGTGTGATGGTGCTGCCACCCGCCAGGGTCTCCCCACCCTGCAGGTTGATCCAGGCCGCGCGCAGCATACCTTCCAGATCCAGCCCGGGGTTGCTGTAAAAATTCTTGTCTTCGACGGCAATGCTGGCCTGCTGCATGCAGGCAGGGATGTTCTGCAGTGCCACGACGGCATGCCGGCCACCCACCTCCGCCAAAATCTCGTATAGTGCGCGCCCGTTCCGGTCGGTGATCCGGATGGAGGGCTGGCTCAGGTGTTGAGGGATGCTCTCAATCGAAGGCAGTCCCGCGAAGATGGAGACCCAGGCCATGCCGGCCAGGCCTGCCAGGCATAAGCCACCCAGAATGATATATAACAAACGCTTTTTGGACATCATGGTTTATCGTTCAGATCAGCATTTCGTTTTTATGGATGCAGGACGGTGTGAAATTTACGGCAAAAAGCTTTCAGGGGTCTTCATAGTCACTTTCGGTCACTTTCGGTCACTTTCAGTCACAGTTTTTAATTAATTTATTTGTGATGGAGGCTGGGATGAGGACGGAAGACCGAGGACGGAAGACGGGGACTGTTGGCAATGGTTTGCTCCTGTGTTGGTTGGTTCTATATTGATTGTACGGGGTTTCCACAGGATTGAACAGTCGGTTAATTAAC
The DNA here is from genome assembly GCA_964559195.1 of uncultured Anaerolinea sp. Taxonomy (GTDB): domain Bacteria; phylum Chloroflexota; class Anaerolineae; order Anaerolineales; family Villigracilaceae; genus UBA5195. The sequence continues at coordinate 3,083 of CAZLJB010000531.1, forward strand.
TGACGGATAGGTGGGGG
>CAZLJB010000532.1:0-3094 GCA_964559195.1 uncultured Anaerolinea sp.
TGTGGTGCCTTTGGCTGCCAGATTGATATACAACCGCATTGCAAACCGGCTGGTTGGGCTGATGCTGACCTTGACGTTGGTGTCGTTTTTCAGGTTATCGGCAACCTGTTCTGTCGCCCACATCAGGATATCGGCATCGCCCTGGCGCATCATGGTTTCACGCACTGTTGCATCTGGCACAGTTTTTATAATCACGCGCTCCAGACCGGGTTTGCCCTGCTGAAAATACTTTGGGTTGCGCACAAAAGTCATGTGATCCCCATTCACCCATTCTTGCAGCATAAAAGGTCCATCACTTAATGGTTGCCGGGCACAATCCCAGGCCTGGAAACCTTGTTCAGCTTTGCAATAGTGTTTTGGCCAGATCGCAACCTGGTTGTTTCCCAGGAAGGTCAAATAAGATGGGTAAATCCCGCTGAAGTGAACGACGAACTGGTGGTCATCTATTTTGTCAACACCGGTTACCAGATCGATGCCTGGGATCCATGTGCCGGTGTTTGGCGCCGTAATGGCCTGATAAGTAAAGAGCACATCATCGGCAGTGACCGGTGTGCCATCCGCCCAGGTGATATCCGAACGCATCTTCCAGGTGACATCCATTGTGCCGGCAGTCTTGTCAATCACGACGCCGCCATTTTCCTGGGTTGGTAGTTCGCTGGCCATTACCGGGTAGACTTTTCCATCAGGGTCGATGCCCGTCATTCCAAGCAGCACCATGTGCATCACCAGCGCATCGTACCCGGAGTCGGCAATCACAGCATTGAAGCTGGGCGGATCTTCAGGTATGACGATGGTAATACTTGACTCGGCCGGCGTGCCCCCGCTTTGTGGGGCAGTGGCTGCCGGTTGGATGATTTGAGGGACATCTGCCGGTGTCGGGGCAGATGGTTGAGTTGGTTGAAGTGTTTGAGATGGTTGGGATGGTGCGCATCCACTGACCAACAATCCGGTCAGCAAAGCAAGTATACCAAGTAATGGTAATTTTTTTAACAACAAATTTTTTCCCATTTTTCCTCCCGGACGTTCGAATAGTTTCAGGGTTACCCGAATGGATGGAGTAAAAAAAAGCGTCAAGCGCTGATCCAGTGGCGGTAGATGATTCGGTTCAAGCTCTTTCAGCGGCAGTAGGAAGCGCAGGGAAAAGATACACGTCAGCATATACTAAGGTAACATATTCATTTTTCCGAGTCAACTTTTTCGGAAAAATGGCTAAACCCGCCGATGTGATTTTTCCCGGCCCAGCTGCCTGTAATAAAACTTAGTTTTTGGGACGTTTATAGATGGCGCGCGCCGATTGGGTCACATATGTATTGATCCAATTAACAACCGTCTGATGATTCAGTCCCAAGTTGCGCGCAATGGAGCGAAACGTATGCCCTTCCAGGCACAATAAGATGGCCTTTTTGCGTAAATCATCTGGATAACCGTTGCGATTGGGTAAGGGGGTATATTTTTCGCCACACAGCTTGCAGCAATAACGCTGGCTGCCCGAACGATTTTTGCCAGCCTTGATTTGTTTTTCTGTCGCGAGACAGGTTGGGCATTGCGGCATGCTAATAATTCAGGGCAGGTCTTCTTGAGACCTGCCCTGAAAAATATTTCAGGCAGCCACGGGGCTTACCCCGGCCATCCATAAACCGAGTTGTTCTCGGGTGACCGTTTTTGCGTCCACGGTCGTAACTATCTCGCCACGATACATGACCGCGATACGATCTGAAAGGGCCATGATCTCATCCAGTTCGGCTGAGATCAGCAAAACAGCCACACCTAGATCGCGCATGGAAACAATTTCCTTGTGAATGTATTCGATTGAGCCAACATCCAAACCCCGGGTGGGCTGGTTGGCAATCACCAGCTTTACCGGGCGGCTGAGTTCGCGTGCAACGATTACTTTTTGTTGGTTTCCACCTGAGAGTTTGCCTGCTGGTACGTAGGGCGATGGTGTGCGAACGTCATATTCCTTGATGAGTTTGCGTGCATTAACATCCAGCGCGGTTTGTTGGATGACTCCCCGTATACTGAATGGCGGTTTATAGTAATCGCACAGGATCATATTATCTGCAACGGTGTAACCCAGCACCAGGCCGTGTTTCTGGCGATCTTCCGGGATGTGCGCCAGCCCAGTTTCGGTAAAGATACGCGGTGTTTTGCCCGTCAGATCATTACCCGACAGGTTGATTTTGCCGCTTTCGACGCTGCGCAAACCGGTCAGTGCTTCAGCCAGTTCAGTCTGTCCATTCCCCTGCACGCCTGCAATCCCCAGGATTTCTCCGGCGTTTACCTGAAAGGAAACTCCCCGCACTGTTTCAAGATCGCGTTGGTCGCGTACGTGCAGCGACTCAACCTTCAGTATATTTTCTTTTGGTTGGGCCGCGGTCTTGTCGACAGTTAGAATAACTTCCCGTCCAACCATCATGGCGGCCAGCCGCTGTTCGTTTGTGTTCCCAGGTTCGGTCGAGCCAACCACCTTGCCGCTACGCATTACCGTAATACGGTCGGCGATGGCCAGTACCTCCTTGAGTTTATGGGTGATAAAAATAATCGAAACACCACGTTGGGTGAGTTCGCGCGCAATTCGGAATAAATCATCGGCTTCCTGGGGGGTCAACACAGCGGTTGGTTCATCCAGAATCAGGATTTGGGCTTTCCGGTAAAGTGCTTTAATAATCTCGACTCGCTGCTGTACCCCAACCGGAAGATCTCCCACGATTGAATCTGGATCGATGTCAAACCCGTACTGTTGTGAAAGTTCTCTCACTTTTTGGGCGACTTCCTTGCGATCCAACTTGACCAGGGGACCATTGTTTTGTTTGGCGCGATGATCGGTTTCTGCGCCCAGCATGATGTTTTCTGTCACCGTAAATACAGGGATCAACATAAAATGCTGGTGCACCATACCAATGCCATGATGAATGGCATCTTTTGGCGATGAAATATTCAGCGTGGCTCCGTTGACCAATATTTCGCCAGAATCTGCTTTATACAACCCATAGAGCATATTCATCAGGGTTGTTTTACCGGCGCCGTTTTCGCCAAGCAAGGCATGTATCTCGCCTTTGCGCAGATCGAAGCTTACTTTGTCATTGGCCAATAC
>CAZLJB010000533.1:0-3091 GCA_964559195.1 uncultured Anaerolinea sp.
GATAGCTTCAGGTGACTGGAGTTCAGACGTGTGCTCTTCCGATCTACCAATGTTGTAAGTCCTCGCGCGAAGCTTGATAAGATGTTTGCCAATCGAAAAACGGGACGATACCAGAACCGGCAACCCATAGATTTGGAAAACGGGTCAGGCAAGACATAGCCAGAAATCCACCATGGCTTCGACCGGTGATGGCAATGGATTGCGAATCTGCCATACCAGTTTCGGCCAGGTAAATTGCTCCGGCTGCAACATCACTTGAATCGACCCCGCCCATATCAAGGTAGCTGGCATTTTGCCATTTTCTACCGTATCCAGATGATCCACGGTAATTAGGGGCAAGCACAATCCAACCACGGCTGGTCATGTGTGATATTAGAGGGTCCCAGCCCATGGAATAATGCCAGCTTGGACCTCCATGAGAAATAACCACACCCGAGGGCTTTTGATTGATGGATTTGCTGGCAGGTTTATAAAGTAATGCGGGAATAAGAATACCATCAGTCCCCGGATATTGGATTTCATCTGGAAGTGACAAATCTCCTAAGGATAATTCAGGAAGGAAAAAATTTGTTAATGGTTTCGCTTGACCGTTAGCTAATGAAATCAACCATAAATTTGGTGGTTGCTTTGGGCTTTCAAATAAAACAATAACATTTTGGTTGTCTGGTGTGAAACGTGGATAAGAATGCATCCCAACACCGACCCGGTAATTTTGTCTTTGTCCATTATCTTTTCGAAGAACCAACGAGTTCTTTGTACCTTCATTGTGGACATAAACCAGGTATTTTCCAGTATTGTCCCACATAGGAAAAACATCATCTCCGTCCGAGTCCGTTATCCAGTCGATTCGTTTGGAAATATGATTGTAAATAGCAATATTTTGATATTCATTACGCGCAGATTGAAAAATTAGCTGAGAGCTATCCTTTGACCAGGCAGGTTCACTGGCTTGGATTGGAACTCCGTTTTCGCAAAGGGTAATAAAATTACTCGCCTGAGTTGGTAGCAGATAAATTCCATAATCTGAGCCAATGGTTTCTACAGAGCAAGCGACCCAATTTCCATCTGGTGACCAGCAAATAGCCCAGACGGGGTGGCCAATCGTACCTAGATGCCTGGCTTTTTCAAAGGATTGTGCCAAAGGTATCCTTGGAATATCGAGAAGGTAGACATCGAAATTTCCTGTGCGATTGGAGATGAATGCTACCTGAAGTCCATCCGGCGACCAGCTGAAATTTGGTTGGAGTGTTTCGCCGGGAGTTATATCCCAAAAATATTCGGTATGCAGGTCGCAAAGTAGCAAATGATAACTTTCACTGCCATCATAATCAACCGCACAGATTAAATATTTCGAATCGACGGGAGAAAATTTCGGTTTAAAAAAATTACCTTGACCGGTTTTTATGGGTTTTGGCGAGCCAGGAAAATTAATATCCAGCAGGTAAATTTCCCACTTTCCGCTTTCGTTTGAAGAAAAGGCGACGGTTTTTCCATCATCGGATAAGTCGAATGGATTGCTAGGATCGACTCGCGGGATGCAGAGTAGGTATTCTAGACTGATCATAGAACCTTCGGATCATTCCGGCTTTGGTCATTAGAACTTTGCGGAAAATGACATGCAACCCAATGTCCTGGCTGAATTTCATTCCATTCAGGCATGGATATCTGGCATTTTGAATTAGCAATCGGACAGCGTGGATGAAAGCGGCAGCCTGTCGGCGGATTTAATGGATTGGGTGGCTCGCCATTTAAGAGGATGCGTCTGCGTTGACGGGTCTTTACTGGATCTGGAATAGAAACTGCAGAAAGTAATGCGCGAGAATAAGGATGGAGTGGCTGACTGTAAAATTCTCTTCGGTCTGCCAACTCAACCAGCGTTCCAAGATACATTACTGCAACCCGGTCGCATAAATGTCGTACCATGCTGAGATCATGGGCGATGAATAAGTAGGTCAAGTTTAGACTGTCTTGTAATTCTTCTAGAAGATTGACAACCTGGGCTTGAATTGAAACATCCAAGGCCGAGATTGGCTCATCGCAAACGATGAAATCTGGATTGGAAGCCAGAGCACGGGCAATGCCGACACGTTGCCTTTGTCCACCTGATAATTCATGTGGATAGCGGTTGCTAAAATTGTGGTCAAGGTGCACCATGTCGAGTAATTGATTTACTCGTGCATTTTGTTCACCTGAAGGAAGTAAGTGATGAACACGCAGCGGTTCTCCAATGATACGTGAAATTGTCCAACGAGGATTGAGAGATGCGAATGGATCTTGGAAAATCATTTGGATGTGTTGGCGCAATTTGCGAAGAGCCCGACCTTTCTGGGTGACAAGATTCGTTCCTTTATAAAAGACATCTCCTGCGGTAGGTCGATATAATTGTAAAAGTGTTCGGCCTACAGTTGTTTTTCCACAACCCGATTCGCCAACTAATCCAAGTGTCTCACCCGAATAGATGTTAAACGACAGATCATCCACAGCTTTGACAGTGGCGGTTTCTCGTTGGAAAATTACCCCCTGATAAAAAGGGAAATATTTCTTTAAACCATGGACACTTAATAATATTTGGGCTTTCTCACTCATCGCAGCCTGCCAGTGTTGATATCAACCCAGCAGGCGATCTTATGATCAGATGTAATTGGCTGGAGTGATGGATTTTTTTCTGAGCATATAGCTTGGGTATGTAAGCAGCGTGCCGCGAAGGGACACCCCGGTTTTATTTGAATGGAATTTGGAGGTGATCCAGCAATTACTGCAAGTTTTTTGTTCTCTTGCTCGTCCAATCGAGGTATAGATTGTAGCAATGCAACGGTGTATGGGTGTTGTGGATGGCTATATAATGAAAAAACATCCGATTCTTCGATCACGTAACCAGCATACATCACGAGCACCCTGTCTGCCAATTCGGCGATAACAGACATATCATGGCTAATCCAGATGATCGACATTCCCAGATTGGTGCGCAGGTTTTTAATGAGTTCCAATATTTGTACCTGGATCGTTACGTCCAGAGCAGTTGTTGGCTCATCCGCGATAAGTAGTTTGGGGTTGCACGATAAAGCCATGGCAATCATAACTCTTTGTCTCA
>CAZLJB010000534.1:0-3080 GCA_964559195.1 uncultured Anaerolinea sp.
ATACTCCTTTGTCAGTACATCGTGATGTGTATGAATGAATTTTTGTCAGGCATCCTTGTAAATTAAGATCATGATCTGGGAGCCTGTTTACATTTCTCCAGCTTTTTGTAAAACCTTATAAGGGTCAAAAGCATCCCGTAGTCCGTCGCCGATATAGTTGACCGAAATAATTGTCAGGAAGATCATGATGCCCGGGAAAATTGCCAACCAGGGATAGCGAATGAAGTTTTCCTGGGCATTGCTGAGCAGGTTGCCCCAGCTGGGGGTCGGCGGTTGAATTCCGAAGCCGAGGAAACTGAGGCCTGATTCCTCGATGATGGCATAACCCAATTCCAGGGTTGATTCAACGATGATGGGGCCAATCGTGTTCGGAAGTATGTGCCTGGTGATGATCCGGAAGGGCGAGGCACCCAGGGCACGCGAGGCGGTTACAAAATCCAGTTCGCGCAGCGTTAAAAATGCCGCTCGTACAAGCCGAGCAAAAGTCATCCAGGAGAACACCCCAATCACCACTGCAATTGTCAGGACGCTATTGCGTGCAATAAATGGAATATCCACTTCGCGCAGAATAGCGCTCAAAAGGATCAGTACCAGCAGCGAAGGCAATGTCAGGGCGGCATCCGTGATGCGCATCAGGATATTATCCACCAGGCCGCCTGTATAGCCTGCCACAGCGCCAACCGTAACACCGATGGAAAGAGTGATCACGACAACCATTATCCCGACTGTCAGAGAAATGCGGCCACCGAATAATACGCGGGTCAGTAAATCGCGCCCCAGGGCATCTGTCCCCAGCGGGTGTTGCCAGGAAGGTCTTTGAAAGCGCTCAGAAATGCTGGACTTCTCCGGGTCAAATGGCGAAAGGGAAGCCAACCCGACCGCCAGGATCAGCAGCACCAGGATTAAAAAACCAGCCATGGCGCCTGGGTGCCGCCGAAAACGCCTCCAGATCAAATGGGAAGTGGTCTCATTTTGTGGCAGGCTGGAGATCTTTTCCGGGATTGGTTGTTCCATGATTTTGTCATCAGGTACAGCGATCGGGGCCATCATGAATACCGAATCCTGGGATCAAGGTAGGCGTAAAGTACATCCGCCAAAAGGTTCGAGAGAATAATGGAGATGCCACCAATGATCAGCACTGCCATCAGGATGGGGTAATCGCGCTGGAGTGCAGCCTGGTAATACAGCAGACCCATTCCGGGCCACGCGAATAGCATTTCGATAAAAACAGCCCCGCCGAAGATGTATGGTAAATCCAGCGCCAGCAAGGTGACGAGTGGAATAAGTGCATTGCGCAAAGCATGTTTGAACATGACCTTGCGTTCATCCAGCCCTTTCGCGCGCGCGGTTCTCAGGTAATCCTGGTTGATTACATCCAGCATACTGGAACGCAGAAAACGTGAATACCAGGCCAGCCACCCCAATGCACCGGCGGTGACCGGTAGAACCAGGTGCGCCACCCGGTCTGCCAGGGAAAAGGGTGCACCGATGGTGTAAATACCACCGACCGGCAGCAAAGGTTGGCCGGTCAGAGGGTTTTTGAGCCAGACATAAAAAATGATGATCAGGATCAGACCAAGCCAGAAATCCGGCAATGCCTGCCCGGCAAATGCAAAGGTGGTCACAGCGATATCAAAAAATGAGTATTGTTTGATGGCCGATAACACTCCAATTGGAATTGCGATAAGCAGCGCTACCAGCATCGTGACTGACATCAGGTAGATTGTGTTTGGCAGGCGAATATTTATTTCATCAAGCACTGGTTGGCGGGTTCGGAATGAATAGCCAAAATCTCCACGCAAGACCCCGCGGCGCGTACCTGGACTATCGGGCAGACCATCGCCATTCAAATCCACCTTCATCCAATCGTTGCCAACCAGCCAGACCACGTATTGAAAAGGGATGGGTTGGTCCAGTCCCAATTGTCGTTTTAAAACCAAGATTCGATCGGCCGGGATGCGACGGGCCTGGCCGTATCCGGCCAATGGCCCGCCGGGAGCAAGGTTGACGAGAACGAAAAACAGAATGCTGAGCAGAAACATGATGATGACGGCCTGTAGCAGCCGGCGTGCTACATATTGGGTCACGAGCTCACCTTTTGTTTGTCCTGAATTCAGTGGTCATAGGTGTATATTTCCGGTAACAGGTTTGGCCGGACGAGCCGGTACCCGATGAAAAATTAAAGAACTGGGGTCGGGGGTGTTGTCCCGACCCCAGGGCGGCATTACTTGATAATCTTCCAATCCGCAGCATTCCAGCTCACCACACTGTTGATATTGGCCTGGATATTACTTAAACGGGTCGAGTAAGCATCAGCATTGAGTGTTGAAAAAAGTAGAATTTGTGGCAGTTCGGCATCCAGAATTTTCGCCATCTCGCAAAAGGCATTCTGGCGAACTTTTTCATCCAGCGTGTTGACCTGTTTGAGAAGTTCGTCCATTTGCGTGTTTTTCCAGCGCCCGATATTCCAACCCTGATCGGGTGTGGATGCGCTAGAGTCGTAATATTTCCGGACAAAATCGGTTGGGTCATTCCCGAAGTAACCATCATCATACAGGTCGATGTTGAAATTACCTGACTGCTCAATGCCTCCACTGGCCGTATCGGCCCACATCACACTGCCCTGCGATTGTGTCAGATCGGCCTGAATGCCAACATTCTTGAGCATTTCACCGATCAGTTGCTGGGTCAAGGTCAGCGGTTCGCCATACTCAGAGTAGGTCAGTAATTCAAACTTAAATTTTTCACCATCTTTAGCTGTTTTGCAACCTTTGCATTCTCGAATGCCATCACCATCTGTATCAACCCAACCGGCTTGTTCCAGCAAGGCTTTGGCAGCTTCGGGGTCAAATTTTGGGCGTGGAATGGTGCAGGTATTGTATGGTGGGCGGAAAAACTCGCTCCAAACCGGAACTGCGTAGCCATGCCAGACCGTGCTTGTGATGGTATCCACATCAATCGCCGAGCGGATGGCCTGGCGAACACGCACATCCGAGAAAAACGGATTGGGGCTGGCCTTTGAATCTGTGGTGCCTTTGGCTGCCAGATTGATATACAACCGCATTGCAAACCGGCTGGTT
>CAZLJB010000535.1:0-3079 GCA_964559195.1 uncultured Anaerolinea sp.
TAGCTTCAGGTGACTGGAGTTCAGACGTGTGCTCTTCCGATCTCTTCTGCCAGGTGCGGATCAAGGCGGCGACCGGCCTTGGTGGCTACATAAATGGTTTCGGGTCGTTCTTTGCGCAGCTGGGCCACCAGCCGTTCTGAGTGACCATCGCCGTAGACATCGGCGGTGTCGATCAGGTTGACACCCAGGTCAATGGCGCGGTGCAGGGCGGCCAGTGAGTCTTTGTCGTCCACGCTGCCCCAGGAGCCGCCGATGGCCCATGCGCCAAATGAAATGGTTGAAACCTTCCAGCCTGTCCGTCCAAGTTCGCGATATTGCATGCTGATTCTCCTATGGATAAAAAGGGTTGGCCCTGAACCCGGTCCTCTCCCGACGGGAGAGGCGGAATGGTTTAATTCGGGTGGGAAGGAAACCCTTTGGGTTTCCTTCCCACCCGGAACCCCCTTATCTTCCGAGCAGAGCTGCGGGGGGTAGTGCTTCAGATGAAAATTACTGACATTCGTCTGATGAGGTTATTGGGCCGGTTTAGAGGCCTTTGGATAGATGATAGTACAGGTCGTTCCAGCGCAGCTTGTCGCGGAATTCAGGCAGGCGGGTGTTCTCATCGATCAGCAGGAATTCGAGCCCGGCCATATCGGCAAAATCCTGCAGGTGTTCGGCGTTGACTGAATAGCTGAAGCTGGTATGGTGCGCACCGCCGGCATAGATCCAGGCGGCGGCAGCGGTTTTGAGGTTGGGACGCGGCAGCCAGAAGGCGCGCGCTACGGGCAGTTTGGGCAGGGGTGCATCGGTTGGAACCACGTCGACCACGTTGGCAACCATCCGGAAGCGCTGACCCATATCCATGATCGAAGCGCCAATGGCGGGGCCGGTGTTGGAGTCGAAGATCAGGCGCACCGGGTCGGCTTTGCCACCGATCGAGAGCGGTAAGATATCCAGTTTTGGGCGGTTGGCGGCGATGGATTCGCAAACTTCAAGCATGTGCGCGCCCAGAACCTTGTCACCCGAGGCGCTGAAGTGGTAGGTGTAATCTTCCATGAAGCTGACGCCACCCTTCAGGCCGGCGCCCATGACTTTCATGGCGCGTACCAGGGCGGAGGTTTTCCAGTCACCTTCGGCGCCGAAACCATAGCCATCGCGCATCAGGCGTTGGACCGCCAGACCGGGCAATTGGGCCAGGCCGTGCAGGTCTTCAAAGGTGGTTGTAAAGGCCTTGAAGTTGCCGGCGGTCAGGAAGTTGCGCAGGCCGATTTCAATGCGGGCACCTTCGCGCAGGGAGGTGTTGCGTTCACCGCCGGGTTTAAGGACCGGGGCAACGTCATATTCATCAAGGTATTGTTGTACCAGCCGGTCGATTTCTGTATCGCTGGCCTGGTTGACCACCTTGACCAGGTCTCCAACCCCATAACCATAGACATCGTATCCCAGGCGGATTTGGGCTTCAACCTTGTCGCCTTCGGTCACGGCCACATCGCGCATGTTATCGCCAAAGCGGGCCAGCTTGCCGCCCTGGGCATCTGCCCAGGCACTGGCAGCGCGGCTCCAGGTTCCAATACCAGTTTGTACATCACCATCCTGCCAGAAACCGACCACCACTTTGCGGTTCAGGCGCAGGCGGCTGCCGATAAAGCCAAATTCGCGGTCGCCGTGTGCAGCCTGGTTGAGGTTCATGAAGTTCATATCAATTTCTGACCAGGGGATTTCACGGTTGTATTGGGTATGCAAGTGCAGGAAGGGCTTCTTTAATTGGGTCAGGCCGCCGATCCACATTTTAGCCGGCGAAAATGTGTGCATCCAGGTGATCAGACCGATGCAGTTTTTGGTTGAATTGGCTTCAATGCACAGGTCACGGATGGCTTCGGGGGTGGTCACGACTGGTTTGAATACAATCGTCACGGGAATATGCGCCGAAGTGCCCAAAAAGGCTGCGATTTCGCGCGAGTGTTCGGCAACCTGTTCCAGTGTTTTTGGACCATACAGGTGCTGGCTGCCGGTTACAAACCAGACTTCATTTTGTTTCAGGTCGATCATTCAATAACTCCTTAAGGTTGCCTGCGTTCGCAGGTGAGAAGCAGGCCTGGATAATTGTTTTTTGTTGGTGCGTGCCACATTTGGGACAGACTCAAATCACCTGTTTTGGGCTGCTGGTTCTGGGAGCACCCGAACTTTGCCCGACAGGTTGTAAGGCGCTGGTGATTGCAGGTGGTTGTACCATGCAAGCACCAGCGCCGGTATGCTGAAATTATCTAATTACATGCGGGCTTCGGCTTTGATATGCTTGAGCCGCTTCATCACGTCATTTTCGCCACGGCCAAAGTAATCATGCAGGGCGATATACTCGCTGAAGAGCTGATCGTAAATCTGCTTGGCTTGCAGATTCGGCTTGAAGGTCTGGTCTTTCAGCCTGCTCATTTTGGCGGCAGCCTCGCGGATACTGTCATAACCACCGGCGGCTTTGCCAGCTACCACAGCCCCAAACATGGCGGATCCGAGGGCGGGGGTTTGCCCGGAAGCGGAAACCTTGAATTCCCGGCCGGTTACATCGGCGTAGATTTGCATCAGCAGCTTGTTCTTATCAGGCAGCCCACCGCAAGCCACCAGTTCGGTGACGGGTACGCCGTTGTTTTCAAGGGCTTCCACGATGACGCGCGTGCCGTAGGCAGTCGCTTCGATCAGGGCCCGGTAAATTTCTTCCGGCCTGGTCAGGAGGGTGGCGCCAATTAACAAGCCGGTCAAATCTGCATCGACCAGCACGGAGCGGTTGCCGTTCCACCAATCCAGGGCCAGCAGGCCGCTCTCACCGGGTTTGAGCCGACCGGCTTTTTCTTCCAGCAGTTGGTGAATGTTGAGGCCGCGTTTTTCGGCTTCGCGTTCATAGGCAGCGGGTACGCAGTTTTCAGTAAACCAGGCGAAATGATCTCCCACGCAGGATTGCCCGGCTTCGTAGCCAAACAGGCCTGGCAGAATGCCATCTTCCACGTAGCCGCAGATCCCAGGAACAAGGTGTTCTTCCTGGCCCAGCACCATGTGGCAGGAGATCGGAAGAGCACACGTCTGAACTCCAGTCACCTGAAGCTAT
>CAZLJB010000536.1:0-3074 GCA_964559195.1 uncultured Anaerolinea sp.
ACTCAGTGCTGAAATGAATGCGGTCACGATGTTGCCGGCTCGTCAAACGACCTATCGTTATACCGGCTCATTGACAAGTCCTCCCTGCACAGAGGGAGTAAAGTGGAATGTGATGGTAGAACCGATCAAGATGTCAGAGACACAACTCGCCATGTTTACAAAAATTTTCGAAGGCAATAATCGCCCAGTACAACCCCTGGATGGCCGCCCAATCATTGAAGACAATACACCCTAGTGCAGGCAACGTTACCCAGATTTCTCATCACCAGGCATCTCTTGGTTGAAATATTATCCAAATAGCATTGGTAAGAGTGTGGTTTTATGGAGTTTCGAGCATAGTTCATGCTCGAAACTCCAACATCCGATTTCCACCTGCTTTTGCAGCAGAATCAGGCTAACGATTAGTCTAAAAATTGGCACCAAATCCATAGTCTCCCCCAGATGATCTTACCTGGGTGAGACTATGGCCAATTATAAACAGCTGTGGTTTATTTTTTGCCACCAAAAACAAATCGAAAAAGAGGAAAAAACAAGTGGCATTTTTTGCAGCCGCTTCAGTTCTGCCGGCATGTTATACTGGCAACAGTGCAACTTTTTTTGGCCGGCAGGGTTTTATATTTTGTAACTTGCCGGGAATTTCTCCCTTGAGGCAGTCATGGATCTCAGCGATGAAGAAGTTCTCACACGCGCATCACAAGGCGATAGAGATGCGTTTGGCTTGCTTTATGAACGTTATATTGATCGAATTTATAACTATGTATATTACCGGACAGGTAATATTAGCGATGCCGAAGATCTGACCGCGCGGGTCTTCCAGCGTGCAATGAACCACATCATCAACTATACCGACCGCGGTGTGCCGTTTTCTGCCTGGCTTTACAGGATTGCCCACAACCTGGTGGCTAATTGGCACCGTGATCGCAGTCGCAAACAGGAAATTCCCCTCTCAGATGCGCCCCTGGTCTCAAAAGGGGATGCGCCAGAATCCAGCCTGGTGCACAACCAACAGCAAGAAGCCTTATTATCATTGATCCGCAGCCTGCCTGACGAACGCCAGACTCTATTGATCCTTAAATTTGTTGAACACATGTCCAACGCCGAAATCGGCGAAATCATGGGAAGAAGCGAAGGCGCAGTCAAAAGCCTTTATCACCGCACTCTACTGGCATTACGAGACGAAATTGGCAACGTCGATGAGTACAGCGATTAGTTGACAATTTTAGATTTTATTACGGCTAATCACCCACATTCCAGGAGTATAAGATGTTGCGAATTGTCACTGATGGAGCTGCAGACGTACCACTCGAATGGCAAAAGGAATTTGAGATCGAAATTTGCCCGGTCAACATTTTGTTCGGGGAAAAGACTTATCTTCAGGGCATCGAACTCGACAACGAAGGCTTCTACAAGCTGGTTGATGATACAAAAAAAATTCCAAAAACATCGCAACCCACCCCACATCAATTCAGTGAATTATATAAAAAAATTGCGCAACCCGGTGACACGATTCTTTCGATCCATGTCACCAGCAAACTTTCAGGCACCTACGCCTCAGCAGTGGCTGCCGGAAGCGAGCTGACAGGCACATTCAACGTCATCCCGTTTGACTCGGCCAGCGGGTCGATGGCCATCGGGTATATGTGCCGGTCCGCCCGCCGGATGGAAAGAGCCGGGCACAGCCTGGACGAGATCATCAAGCATCTGGAAGGGATGCGTGAAAATGGGCGGCTGGTGCTGGCGCTCGACACACTGGACTACGCCCGCATGAGCGGCCGGGTTGGAACGATGCAGGCCGCCCTAGCTTCAGTGCTGAATGTTAAACCAATTGCGATACTCAAGGATGGTTTGCTGGCGATGACTGAAAAAGTTCGCACCCGCAAAGCATCTCTCGAACGCCTGATCACCATGATCAAGGATGAAACCGGCGACAAACCGGTCATGATGGCGATCTTGCATGCCCGGGATCCAAAAGCCGGCCAGGAGCTTTTGGAACAGGCTCGTAGCCGATTTAATGTAAAAGAAATCTACCTTATTGAACTCAGTATCTCATTGGCGGCAAATTTTGGTCCTGGAACGGTTGGAATTGTCGCCTTACCCGCGGAGTAAATTTATGACAAATATACCCAATGAATTTAATCCTTTTGAAGCCCGTTTGGAAGCCGTCTTTCGTCCTGTGCGTCCTTCAAACAACTATGTCCAAAAGCTGCGCCAGCGCATCCAATTTAAGCCACCGGTCGAAGTCGCCCAGCGTCTAAACGACCGCCCTTCCTTATTATTAATCCTTGGCGGAGTTCTATCGGTAAGTTTATTAATTATTACATTCGTCCGGGCAGTCTTTTACCTGACAAATCGTTCCAGGATTTAATTCAAAAAAGAATAGAAGATGTTTTTATGTGGAGTTTTCACGGGAAGATCACCCGTGAAAACTCCACATACAGGGAAAACCAGCGATGTTTGTTAGTCCCATCGGCAAAACCAGAATGATTTTGTTCCAAACCGAAGAGCACTGAGTAGAACCATTATTATTATTATTCAAGACCTGCGCCGGCCGAAGCCCGGCAAATATATATTTCCGGGTGCAGACCACTTTCAGCCTCGTATTGGGTGGAAAGTGTTTCTGAAAAAGCTTCAGCCTGCTCTCGAATAACCAGATTGACAGTACAACCACCAAAACCAGCTCCAGTCAGGCGAGCCCCATAACAACCAGGAATGGACTGGGCCAGGCGCGCCATAATATCCAACTCAGGACAGGATACTTCATAAAGATCGCGCAAACTGGCATGACAGGCATTCATTAACTGGCCAAAACGGGCAAAGTTAGCCTGTTCAAGCAGGGGAATGGCCTGTTGAGAACGCTCAATTTCTTCGACAATATGCCTGGCTCGTTTCTCAACTAGTTCGGGTAGTTTATTAGCAAGCCGATTGAAAGCCTGGACGGAAACATCGCGCAGGGCTGTAATACCTGGCAAGTCATCCTTCAGGATCCGAACGGCTTCTTCACAGGCCTCGCGGCGTTTATTGTATTCACCGGATGTCAGTTTTCGGCGGATGGTTGTGTCTGCCACCACAATGGA
>CAZLJB010000537.1:0-3070 GCA_964559195.1 uncultured Anaerolinea sp.
CACGGCAAACTCCTTTCAGTTTGCTAGAACAATCAGGCTTAGCCTGGCGCACCAGAGCGCGCCGGGAACGCTGAGTTTTTTTACCGATTCGTCATTAATGAGGCTTATTTTTTGCGGCTTGGTTAACGTTTATGCTCTGCGAACTCTGCGCTCTCAGCGGTTAAGGCTTTTTGCAGTAGACTCTACAATGCAAAAGGCTGGCAAGCGGTTGAAGGAAACCGCTTGCCAGCCTTTTGCATCATGAATGGCTCAGTTTGCTGCTTGCAGTGTAAATACAAACGTACTGCCCTGCCCCACACCGGCCGACTCAACCCGGATACTGCCGCCATGCGCTTCAACCAGGTGCCGGGCGATGGTCAGCCCGATCCCAGACCCGCCACCCTCCTGGCGCGAACGGGATTTATCGACCCGGTAAAAGCGATCAAAAACATGCGGGAGATGTTCAGGTGAAATGCCAATCCCACTATCCTTGACGGCAATCTGGACTGTATCAGCGCGCCATGTACCGGCAACTTTCACAGACCCACCCACAGGTGTATAGGCAATCGCATTGCCAATCAGGTTGGTCAAGACCTGGGTCATACGATCTGTATCTGCCCGCACAAAAGGAAGGTCAACCGGTAGGTCAGAGCGAAGATCGATTTGTTTTTCGCGTGCATGGATCGCCAGGCGCTTAATGGCTGTCTCTACCAACAAGGAGATATCCAGGGGTTGCAAATCCAAAACATAAGCCTTTGACTCGACCCGACTTAACTCCTGCAAATCATCCACCAGGCGGCTCAAACGACCAGCCTCAGCATGGATTTGCTGGTAAGTTTCGAGATCAGCCGGGAAAATCCCATCCATCAAGCCTTCCATGTAACCCTTGATGGCGGTCAGCGGCGTCCGCAGTTCGTGGCTAACATCACCCACCAGCTGCCGGCGCATGGCCTCCACCTGTTCAAGCTGCTCGGCCATCTGATTGAAACTTTCCGAGAGCTCGGCCAGCTCATCCACTCCATCCACTTTGACCCGCTCATCATAATTGCCCTTGGCAATCCGCCGCGAAGCAAATGTCATCTTGCGCAGCGGTGCAACCACTCTGCGGCTGAAAAACAGGCTGACCAGTGCCACAACCGCGGTGGCTGCCAGCATGGCATACGCAAGCGCTTCGAACATACTGCTGCGGAAATTCGCCAGTCCACGCCCAGGTCCCATTGGCCCCTGACCCTGACCTTGACCTTGACCTTGACCCATCATACCAGGGTCAGGCAAAGTCCCTGATTCCATCATGTAATGGTTGTAAGCAAAGGGTACCGAAAACGGGATGACAATCGCCATTACAATCGCGATCACCACCAAAATTGAGATGTATGAAAGCAGCAGCTTAACGCCCAAACGCTGACGGATGTAATCAATCATTGTGGTTCATCCTCAAAACGATAACCCACTCCGCGCACCGTGGTGATCAGATTATCCTCACCAAGCTTCTGGCGCAAGTGCCCGAGGTGAACATCCACAACCCGCATTTCGCCAAAATACTCCCCGCCCCATACCTTTTCAAGCAGCTGTTCACGGGAAAGTACACGTCCGCGATTCTCGGCCAGGGCATGCAAAAGATCAAACTCAATCGCGGTCAGTTCGATTGTCTGTTCGTTGACGGTCACAATCCGCGCACCGCCATCGATGCGCACCTTTTTAAAAGCCAGCACAGTGTTCTCACGGCTTGAACCTGGGCCCATTTGAATGCGCCTCAAAGCAGATTTGACGCGCGCCACCAGCTCACGCGGGCTGAACGGCTTGGTGACATAATCATCCGCGCCAACCGATAACCCAATCACGCGATCCGTCTCTTCCGTTTTGGCTGTCAACAAGATCACATAAACATTTGATTCGCGGCGCAGGCGCGTGAGCAGTTCGATGCCATCCATGCCAGGCAGCATCAGATCAAGAATGATCAAGTCAGGCTTGAAAGAACGCGCCGCTTTAATGCCAGCGTTGCCGTCCGAGGCAGTCAAGACTTCGTAGCCTTCAGGTTTCAAATAAGCATTGATCAAATTTACAATGGATGGTTCATCATCGATTACCAGAATTTTTGTCATGGCGTTTTTACTCACAGGCTGCTTGATTTTTTTACTTCCGACGAATTAATCAGAATTGTTGTGTTCTATATCAAAAATAAGTATAACAGTGAGTCATAAAGCATCGGTAATGCCATTTTGAAGATTGTGTAAAGATATTAAAAAGAGATATTAAAAAGAGACCACCAAAGTGTAAATTTGGAGGTCTCTTTTTCAATTGTTCAATAGCGGTGTCACGAATTTCTCAAGGGTTTCGCGGTTGATCTCTCCGGTCCACATCAGGCGCACCGTTCCAGTGCGATCAATCACATAGGAACTTGGCAGGTTTTGGTTCTTGAAGGCATCCAGCGCCTTTGTCTGCGGGTCAACCCAGACCGCGAAAGGCATCTGGTACTGGTCTGCAAATTTCTGAACCTGATCCCGCGCATCCCCGGCCTCAATCGCCACGATCATCAGCCCATCAGCAGCATGCTGGTTGTAATATGCCACCAGGGTGGGCATCTCGGCCTTGCAGGGCGGGCACCAGGTAGCCCAGTTGTTGACCAGCACCAGCTTGCCTGAAAAATCGGACAGCGATTCGGTTTTGCCCTGAATGTTTTCCAGCGTCAGCACCGGCGCAGCATAATTTACCGTAACCGGAATGGTCGAAATGTTGCTGTTGGCCACCTGGCTGGCCCCGGAATTGACCAGAACAATCAAGAAACCTGCAGCCAGCAAAATCAGCCCCAACCCGGTCACGACAGAGATCAGGGTCTTCTGTTTTTGCAATTCATAGTTATCGCGCAGCTTATCGTGTTTACCCATTTCGCTTCCTTCCGGCACTGATCAATTGGCCATTGCATGCCTGATTTCAGATTGCAGTTTAGCCACCTGAAATGTAGCGGTGATTGTACCAGACCGGGATTAGACCACCTGTGTGGTAACCTCAAAGCTGGGGGGATTTTCAAGATGCTTCTTGACCGCGCACAATTCGGCCGAACGGATCAGCGAATCGCGATATTTTTCAGGGA
>CAZLJB010000538.1:0-3064 GCA_964559195.1 uncultured Anaerolinea sp.
CGTATAAAATCCAGATCCGCATGGCGCCATTGAGTGATGCGCAGTGGGACAAAGTGATCGACGCATTGGCGGAGCAGGCTATTTTTACAGCGCAGCTGCTGGCGGGCGAGATGCCGCAAGAAATTGAAAGCGCATTTGAGGCTGCAAAAGTCAGTCTTTTCCCGGCCCGGCGTGATGATTTAATCACGGACTGCTCCTGCCCTGATTATTCCAACCCGTGCAAGCACATCGCCGCCACGCATTATATTCTCGGCGAAAGATTCGACGAAGACCCGTTTTTGATCTTTCGTTTGCGCGGCAAAACCCAGGAACAGGTCATGGCGGCACTCCGTCAGCGCCGGGCCGGCGAAGCCGAGTTTGCCGAAGAGCTGGTCGAGGAACCGGAAGTTGTGACCCCGCTTGAGGAGCAGCTGGCCCACTTTTGGGAACTCACCGCCCCACTGGATGGATTCTCGGTTTCGATCCAGCCTGCCACGATTGAGATGCCGCTGCTCAAGCGGCTGGGCGAAGCCAGTTTTGTGCCGGCCCCCGGCCTGGAGGCCCTGCTGCGCAGCGCATACCTGGCCATCAGTAAAAAAGCCCTCGAAGCGGCCTACCGCTAGCAAGCGGTGGGGTGGGTCTCTTGAATCGTAGGGGTGGGTTCTTGTCGCGTAGGGGTGGGTCTCCCGAATCGATAAGGCGGCCGGCCCGCGCGCCAGACCCACTTCTACATACGAAATAATCTCCCCGCCCCGCGGGATCAGACCAATCACGCCAACCCACCTCCAAACCCGCGGGGCGTTGACCTGGCAATCGAACCCGTATCGGTAAAGTAGAAGTGGGTCTTGCGCATCGGCCAGCGTGGCCGGCCGGCCCGCAAGCCAGACCCACCCTTACTGGGAACAGGGAGTTCCTTTTGATCAATTACGCGATTTGTATTTTTCTATCCGCTTTCCTTTTATTTCAAATCCAACCCATTATCTCAAAAACCCTGCTGCCCTGGTTTGGCGGCACGCCGGCGGTCTGGTCCTGCGCCATGTTGTTTTTTCAGATTGCTTTGACCGGCGGCTATGCCTATTCAAATTGGTTGGTCAGGAAAATAAATACAAAGCGACAGACCCTGATCCACCTGGCCCTGATGGGAATTTCTGTCGGCCTGGTCCTTTATCTATGGATCATCTGGCCTTCTCCGGTCACTCCGGCCGCCAGCCTGAAACCGGACAATCTCAGCAACCCCTTTCTGAGCATCTTTTTTCTGCTGGCCATTAGTATTGGGCTGCCATTTTTTGTGTTGTCGACCAACAGCCCCTTGATGCAGGCCTGGTTCAGTCGAAAAAATCCGGGCCGTTCACCCTATTGGTTATATGCGCTCTCGAATATCGGTTCGCTGCTGGGCTTGATTGCCTACCCGATCTTGATCGAGCCCAACCTGACCTTGCAGGGGCAGGGCTGGTTGTGGGCGGCGGGCTACCTCGTATTTGTGTGCATCGCGGGCTACAATGCCATTCTGGGCTCCAGGGCGATCCAGGTTCCCGAGGCGCTCGAACCGGAGCTCGATTTGCCGAACGGGACAAAATCTGGTAAAAGGGCTCAAACGCTCTGGATCCTGTTGAGCGCCTGTGCTTC
Source organism: uncultured Anaerolinea sp. (assembly GCA_964559195.1). Classification (GTDB taxonomy): domain Bacteria; phylum Chloroflexota; class Anaerolineae; order Anaerolineales; family Villigracilaceae; genus UBA5195. The sequence goes on from CAZLJB010000538.1 coordinate 1,606, forward strand.
GATCATGGTGCTGGCAGTCACCAGCCAGATCACCCAGGAGGTGGCTGTCATGCCCTTCCTGTGGGTTCTACCGCTGACCATTTATCTGCTTTCATTTGTGCTGGCCTTCTCCAGCCGGCGTTGGTATGACCGGGGCTTTTATACAATCCTGTTACTGATCGGGAGCGGGGCCTGGTTGTTTGTGATCTTCAACCCTTTAACGAATATTGTGATCCAGATCATTGTTTACAATTTCTTGTTATTTGCAGCCGCCATGATTTGCAATGGAGAGTTGTACGCCTTGCGCCCGCAGGCCGCTGCTCTGACCCATTTTTATTTGATGGGTTCGATCGGAGGAGCTGTGGGTGGGTTGTTCGTTAACCTGGTAGCCCCCATCATTTTTAAGGGTTATTTGGAATTCTATTTTGGGTTCGCCCTGGTCTGGATCTTGCTGGCGGTTCTGTCCTACCAGCGCACCGCCACGCGCGCAGGCTTCCTGCAATCTGTGCTGGTGGCGGGCATGGCGACTGCACTCAGCCTCTTCATGCTCTTTCTGGCTGCTAATTTGGCGAGCGGAAATTTGTACATCCAGCGGAATTTTTTTGGTGTGGTGCGTGTCAAGCAAAATGAAATCGGGCAACCTCAGCAAATGGCCAATGTGCTGGTGCATGGTTCCACGAATCATGGTTTTCAGTTTCTTGATCCAAAGTTAAAAGACACCCCCACCAGTTATTACAGCCGGGATAGTGGCATCGGGCTGGCCTTGCTTGCCAATCCGCATTATGGCGCGGGGCTGCGGGTGGGGGTGCTGGGCCTGGGTATCGGGACGTTGGCGGCTTATGCCCAGGCAGGGGATTATTATCGTTTTTACGAAATCAACCCGATCGTTGTGGATCTTGCGAAAGGTCAGGCTGGTTTCTTTTCCTTCCTGAAGGATAGCCCAGCCAGGATTGATCTCGTGCTGGGGGATGCGCGCATTTCCCTGGAAAATGAATTAAAGGCCGGGAGTGGCAATGCCTTTGATATTCTCGTGCTGGATACCTTCAGCAGCGATTCGATCCCTGTTCACCTGGTGACTTTGCAGGCCTTCGACATCTATCTGAAAAACCTGGCCCCGGATGGTTTGATAGCGGTCAATATCAGCAACCGGGTTCTGGATTTGCGCCCGGTGCTCTGGCAAACGGCCCAATTTTACAATCTGAAAATGGCCATCATTCAGAACCCGGCCGAAAAGGATAACCCGGCGGCCACCCCATCCATGTGGGTTTTGCTGACCCGCAATTCAAAACTGTTTGAGGCGCCGGCCCTGGCGGGCAAAATGGCTGCGCTGGTTGGGTTCCGCACCGATATCCGCCCCTGGACGGACGATTTCAGCAACCTGATCCAGATCATAAAGTAGAAGTGGGTCTCCAGAATCGGTAAGGCGGCCGGCCCGCGCGCAAGACCCACCCCACCGTGCCCGCAAGGTGGCTGGCTTGCA
>CAZLJB010000539.1:0-3059 GCA_964559195.1 uncultured Anaerolinea sp.
GATAGCTTCAGGTGACTGGAGTTCAGACGTGTGCTCTTCCGATCTGGAGTGCCACGGGCTTGCTGAACACCCTGAAAGATAACGCCGCCCGCCAATTGGGCACCAGTGGAACCGGCAACCACTTCGTTGAATGGGGCACTTTCAGCCTGTCTGAAGCGCTGCTGGGGCTGCAGCCGGGTGAATACCTGGCGCTGCTCTCGCACAGCGGTTCGCGCAGCGTTGGCTTCAAGATCGCCGATCGTTACAGCAAGCTGGCCATGCAGCTGCACCCCAGCCTGGATAAGAGCATCCGCCACCTGGCCTGGCTCTCGCTGGATTCGGAGGCGGGTCAGGAGTACTGGCTTTCGATGGAACTGGCCGGCAGGTTTGCCTCGGCCAACCATGCCATCATCCACCAGCGCGTGGCCAGGGCGGTTGGGCTGAAGGAAGCTGCCGTGGTTGAGAACCACCATAATTTTGCGTGGGTCGAAAAGCTGGCGGATGGCCGGACAGTGATCGTGCACCGCAAGGGGGCAACCCCGGCGGGGGCTGGCGTGCTGGGTGTTATCCCCGGTTCGATGGGGGATGCCGGTTACCTGGTCCGTGGCAAAGGCGCCAGCGCCGGGTTGGATTCGGCCTCGCACGGGGCAGGCCGCTTGATGAGCCGCACGGCAGCCCTCAACTCAATCAGCAAACTGGCGCGGGATTCGTACTTAAAAGAACGCGGCGTCACGCTGCTGGGTGGGGGCCTGGACGAATCGCCTCAGGCCTATAAGCCAATCGATCAGGTGATTGCTGCCCAACAGGAGCTTGTAGATGTGATCGGAAAGTTCAGCCCGCGTATTGTGCGCATGGCAGATGAAGCCGGAAATTATTAAGCAGCAGGGCGCTATTCGCGCCCTGTTTTGCTATCTTCCCGGCGCCCTCAACCCCAAGGAAACCAGGCTTAGCCCAGCGGTGCTTTTCCGGGGAGGCGCGGAACGCATGTCATCAAAAAATTTCGCTTATTTTCTAAAAACGATTTTTAGATTTGAAATAGCTTCAGGTATAAAATGTTAATTGCGAGGCTTTTGGTATAGTGATATGATCAGGATGGATAAACTACCCATCCGCCACAAATAAAATGATAAAACGCCATTCAGATTTAATCATCCAGATCGTGTTAGTGATCATCCTGGCCGGGGCCGCCATCGCCATGACGGTCTTCAGTTTGATGACTGTCAAACCAGCCGAGCAATTCAAGGCACCCGTACTCGTGACTTACCCGCCGGCAGCCCTGCAAACCCGCTCTTCAGCCGCCAGCCAGCTTGTGCCCCCCCCCGTCATCAGCCGGACCCCTGATTACCAGCCAGGCACAGCCACCCTGCAATTAACCTTTCCGCCGCTGGCTACCTTCACCCCTTCGCCAGAGCTCAGCATGATCCCGGCCTTGGAACGAACCCAAATTCCCCTTTTTGTCACGACAATTGAGTTTGTCACCCAGCAAGCGCTGCTAAAGGAATATGTAACCGGCACCCTGCTTGCGGTTGAGCAAACAAAAATAGCGGCGGGGCCATGCAAGTGTTACGCAGACCTGCTGAATTGTTCCGATTTTTATACACATACTGACGCGCAGCTTTGCATGAATTATTGCATCAAGCTGGGTTTTGGGGATATTCACAAGCTGGATGTGGATAAGGATGGCTTAGCCTGCGAAAGCCGATAAGACAGGTTGCAGGGTTTATTAAACGGAGATCTCGCTCAATAAACCGCTTGCAGTAAGTAATTTTCATGCGCATGCCAAACACCCAAAATTGCAAAACAGAATGTTTGCAATTTTGGGTGTTTGGGAGTATTATTTCATTAATCTATTAGTCGTACCAATTTGATCATTTTTGACATTAAATTTTTTAGTAATAACAGGATGCTATGGTCTCATCACTTGTTCGTTATTGTCCGGTATGTAAATTTGAAAACCTGCCCAACGCCACCACCTGCGCATATTGCCAGGCCTCGCTTGAGAGTATTTACTCCTCCCAAATTTCGACCAAACAGCTAACGGATGAAAACAACATCCTTTCACCGGATGAATTGGAAACCCTAAAAAAATCCTTGATCCCGTCCAAGGGATTGACCATTTACATCATTAACAACGGTGAATTAATCATCGTGGGGGAAGATCACAAAGAGATTATTCTCGGGCGCAAAACCATCGAAACCGATAATTCCATCGTTAATATTGGCGCTTCGGATGTCTTTGTCTCCCGCCGGCATGCCAAAATCACCAAGGCCTTCAAAGGTTATGTAATCATGGACCTTGGCAGTTCCAACGGCACTTGGCTTGGGAAAGAACGTATGATCCCACAAAAAATTTATTCGTTGGAAAACGGCGCTTTAATCCGGTTGGGACATATCCAGGCCCTGATTCATTATTCATGAACAGCATTTTGCCAGGCAATTCCACGTCCAATTACAGATCGGATGTGCTGCCATGCTGACAGGTCAGAGACCCGAGACACCCCCAAAGAAAGACCCTTCCGTACGCCTGATGACCATCACGGTGGCGGTATTAAGTGTTTTTTGTCTGGTTCTGTGGGGAATAGCCCTGTACCGTGCCAATTATTTCCATGGTCTTTTTGGCACTGAGCAGGCTACTGCCACGCTGCCGGCAGCCCCCAGCCTGAGCTGCCAGGATTTGATCAAACAGGCACTGCACTACTCAGGGAATTACTGCGACCACATCGGCCCCAATAAAGTCTGCTATGGCAATATCACCATCCAGGCAGATCTACTGCCACAGGCAGGTGCAAAATTTTCAAAAGCCGGGGATGTGGTTGATATTCAAACACTACAACAGCTTTTCACCGCCCCGCTAGACCTGAAAAAAAAAGAGTGGGGTATCGCAATTTTTAACATTATCGCCAATTTGCCTCGCTCACTGCCAGGCGAATCGGTAAAGATGGTTGTGTTTGGAAACACCACCCTCGGCAACAATCACAGCCAGAAAATTCAATCCTTTTACTTTTTCAGCGAACTAGGGCAAATATCCTGTGAACAGGCGCCAATGGACGGTATCATGATCAGTATGCCGAATGGCACCG
>CAZLJB010000540.1:0-3047 GCA_964559195.1 uncultured Anaerolinea sp.
TGGGTTTGCGGCAGTGTCAGGCAGAAGTGGAAGCCAGCCGGGTTCTGGCAGCCGTTCATGCGCCAGCCTTTCCCAGCCAGATAATCATTGACGAAATAAGGATCCACCACATCGGAAGTGATACTGATCAGGAAGGTGGTTTTACCCATGATGCGCAGCTCAGGAATATTTGCAATGCCCGCGCGGATTTTATCGGCCGTGTTCATGATCGCCCTGGCAGCCTCGAGGTAGCCTTGCTCGCCAATGCTGACCATGGCGGCCCACATGGCCGCGCTCAGCCCAGCCGAGCGGCTGCCCTGGATGGTTGGCGAGGCATAGATGCCTCCCGACCAATCTTCCTGGGCAAAGAACATGTGACGGCGCAGATCCTTATTGCGGAAGTTAACCGTGGATGTACCCTTCAGCGAATAACCGTATTTGTGTGTATCGCATGAAATGGAAGTCACCCCCGGCAGGCGGAAGTCAAACACCGGCACATCGTAGCCGAGTTTTTCGATCCAGGGCAGGATGAAACCGCCCAGGCAGCCATCCACATGCAGCCCGATTTTAAACTCCAGCGCCAGCTCGGAAAGCTTGCTGATTGGATCCACAACGCCGTTGGGGTAATTACCCGCCGAGCCCGCCAGCGCCACCGTATTGGGGTTGATCTGGGCGCGCATAGCCTCCACGTCCGCCTCAAAATCAGCATTGACCGGTACCAGCACCACCTTCATGCCCAGGTAATGGGCCGCCTTCAGATGGGCGGGATGGATGGTGCTGGGGGCCACCACTTCCGGCGCGCTGATGCCCTTGTGCTCTCGGCCCCACTCGCGGTAGACATACATGGCATTGTAGATGCTCTCCGACCCGCCGGAAGTGATTGCGCCAGCTACCTGATCTTGTGGATTGAGTTTGCTGACCTCTTCACCGTGCAGCATCTTGCTCACCATGGCCAGCACTTCGCCTTCAAATTTGGTTCCGCTTGGGCAAAGATCGCGCTGCAGCAGGTTGATGTACGAATACATGCTGAAGACCTTGTTCAGAAAGGCATAATGCTCCAGGCCGCCATGATACATGGTACCAGAACACTGACCGCCCTGCCATTTTTTATTTTCTTCATCCGACATAAAGGCGATCTGTTTTAAAACGTCGGCTTCTTCCAGGCCTTTTTCGGGTAGTTCAGAAAAGACAGGCAACAGCTTTTTGTAAGGGTGCATGTCACCAAATAGATCCATCGATTGTGGTTCGTCAGCCATTTTTTCTCCAGGAGTAGTTTCGTTGGGAATTTTGGGATTTTGGTTAAGATGATTTATTCAAGGCATGGAAGACAGGTCGGATTTTGTCCTTACTGGCCATGAATTGAGCAAACATCCGGTCATAAACGGCGCGGTTTTTTAGATCGGGGGTGAAGATGCGGTCGAACTTGATCTTGTTTGGAATATCTTCCAGTTTAATCAGTCCCAGGCGGTGGAAGGCCAGCAGCCCCATCCCAATTACATTGCCGTTGCGCGGGTCAGTCTGCCGGTGCATGGGCAGCCCAACCACATCTGCCATGATCTGCGACCAGGTATCAGATAGCGCCCCACCCCCGGTCAGCCGCCAATATTCGAAGGGCCTGCCGATTAATTTTTCCGAAGGGCCGCGCAGCCAGCGCCAATTCATTGCCAGCCCTTCAAAGACGGCACGGGTCAGGTGGGCGCGGCTGGTTTTGTGAGAGATGTTCAGGAACCCACCGCGCATGTATTGATCCTCGCCCGGAGAAAAGATGCCATTGAACCAGGGTAGAAAAAGAATACCCTCACTGCCCGGGTTGACCTGGCTGGCAGCCTGGCTGGCGCGTTCATACATATCCGCCGGGATTTCCCCGGTCGACATTTCGTCATCCGCGTAGATCAGGTTCTTTAGGTAGGATTCCAGCACCTTACCGTTATTGGCCATTTCGCCCCAGAACAGGTAGCGTCCTTTAATCCCGCTTGGCATGGTGCCCAGGGATGAATTAATATCGGTCTTTTTAAATGAAACATGCGAAGCCAGGTAGCCTGAGGTACCCATCACCGCGGCCGGTTCTGAATCGGAGACCGAGCCGGCACCAATGGCGGATGAACTGTTGTCGTTTACCCCGCAGATGACCAGCGTGTTGGGCAAAAGCCCCAGTTCATCAGCGATGGAGGCTGTGATCGTGCCCAGGATGCCATCGATCGGCAGCAAGTCCGGCAGCTTTTCACGATCGATGCCGCCTGTTTTTATCAACCAGGGGTCGTACTCCAGCATATCCAGGCGCCGGTTATCCACCATCATCATTGGCAAAACCGTGTTCTGCGTGGCCGCAAATTTACCTGTCAGGCGCAGGTTGATGTAATCCATGGGCTCCAAGAACTTGTAGGTCTGCCGGTAGATCTCTGGGCGCTCATGCTTGATAAAGAGCATGTGCCCCAGCGCATCGACGCCTTTCAGGGTTGGAGGAAACCCCACCTTTTGCAGATACTTGAGCATGGTGCTTAATTTGTAGCCCTGGATATTGGGGAAGCCTTTGACGACCTCCCGGTTGTAGCGCCCGCCGCGCCCATCCATCCAGGACATCACGTTCATAAGTGGCTCACCATTTTCATCGACCGGCAGGGTGACTGACCACATGCTGGTGACGGCGATGGCGATAATCGCTGCTGCGGGTACACCAGCTGTCTGGATAACCTTTTTTGCGCAGGCAGTGATGGTTGTCCACCATTCCGCCGGGTCATGCTCGACGCCGCCGTCAGCCAGAAATGAGAGCTTCACCGGCGCCGAAGCGCTGCTGGCAACCTGTCCATCCTGATTGACCAGCCCGACCTTTGGCCCGCCGGTTCCCAGGTCAATGGCCAATACGTATTTGCCCGTTTCTTTTTCTTCCGACATGCTGGGGCTCTCCTATGGATATGCTTGTGGATTGACTGGAAAACGGTTTACTTCCCGCGCTTTGCTGTAATGACAATAAAGGGATTTTTTGGCTTGGTAATCATGCCAGGCTTTTCAGCCGCAGTAAGCCTGTATTATATATCATTAGCCACGCCAATCAACGTCCGTCTTCAGTA
>CAZLJB010000541.1:0-3041 GCA_964559195.1 uncultured Anaerolinea sp.
AGATAGCTTCAGGTGACTGGAGTTCAGACGTGTGCTCTTCCGATCTGTGGACGGATCCATTCCACATCAGTGACCGGAATGTCTTCCATTCGCAGGCCCCACACCAGGCGCAGCGTATTGCGGTCAAGCAGGTAATTGGCGCGCGTCAGCGCATAAGCGCGATAACCCAGCAGCGGCACCGGGATGGCCGTGCCAATAAAAACCAGGACATAGATCGTAAAAATCAGGCCGACCACTGTGTGAAAAATCAGCCAGAGCGCAGTAAAACTAACCAGACTGAGCAAAACAGTCAAAATGATATGAATAACCAGTCCACGCTGGCGGGCAGGTGGAAACTCGTTCATTATCGCTCAATTTCCTGTTTCAAGACATCACAAACATAATCAACCTGCTCGCGAGCCATCCCGCCGCTGAAGGATAGCGCCTGGGCCACCAAATCGGGATTAATGTTTCCCGTCAACAGGTCAAACTCCACCTCTCTTGGGCCAAGACTCAAAATGGGGGTATTGATCACTTCCATCACCGCCTGGCGTTCTGCGTCAGTCAGGTCAGGGGAAGACATGGGAATTTTCATCGTGCTGGCTCCTATCTTTCCGGGCTTTGGAACAAACCGTTACGCAAGGGATCCCGCTCAATCACGGCCTGAACTGGAAGGAGAAATTTCGGATAAGACGGTATCGAACGGAATTTGTTTGTTTTCGGCTGACTGGCGATATTTAACTTCGAGCAGCCCATTCTGCAGCCCACGCTCACCAACTGTCAGTCGCACCGGGCAGCCGATCAGATCAGCGTCGTTGAATTTAACCCCGGCCCGTTCGTCACGGTCATCAAAAAGCACGGATAGCCCGGCCGTGCCAAGCTGAGTATATAACTCTTCAGCCGCGCTGCCGGTGTCAAGGTTTTTGCCAGGCACATTCATCAGATAAACATCCAACGGAGCAGCAGCGGCAGGCAGAATCAGTCCTTTTTCATCATGGTAGAGCTCCGCCAGGCTAAGCAGGAGTTTTTCAAACAGAACCTGACCGCCTGCATAGACCTGCACACCCGGCCGGCCTTCCAGTGCGGCAGAACAATCCGGGCATGCCTCACCAGCAGTCACCTGGGTCAGATCTGCCACCAGGTCAGCCTGGTAATCGCGCGGATAATTGGTGTTTTTTAAGTGATACCCGTGCTCATTTGCGCCGGCCACCAGGTTGGGAGAACGTGCAACCAGCTCATCCAGCACAATTAACGCACCGCGCAAACCAACCGGTGAAGCGTAACCCGCCACAGCTCCTGCGGCGTTGATCTCATCGGCTGTGGCCAGACGGAAATCCCCAATAACAGCCCGCAGTTTGGCCTCGCTCAACTGCATATCTCCGCGCACCACCACAAACACAAACCTGCCATCCTGCAGGCGGGTGAACATCAGGGCTTTGGCGGTTTTTTGGGGCGAAATTTGCATAAACTGCGCCAGTTGGGTAATGGTACTGCACTCTGGCGTGGCAAGTTTTTCCAGCGGCAGTGCCGCTTCAATGCTGAAGGGCTGCCGGTGGCTGCGTGCCACTTCACGGCGCGCGGCGTAACCGCAGCCCGGACAAACTAATAACTCCAGGGCCAATCCATCCCGGCCAGGTTTACCGGCTGGTTCGTTGCTGCCGGTGTTTTCAAACAGAACATAATATTCATCCAGGTCCAGAGCATGCGCCGTTGATAAACCAAGCCGGCTGAAGAAACCTGGCAGGTCGGATGCAGATTGCGCCGAACGACGCAGCTTTTCAATGGCCAGCTGCCCCAACGCCAAAAACTCGCCAGACCGTGAAAGGTAACCGGCACGATATAGCAAAGCCTGGCCCTCCATGCGAATTTCGGAGGGGGCTGAACGCTGGGTCTGAATGGAGAGTTCGGAAAATCTCATGTTGTTTTTGTCAGGCTGGGAACTGGTCAGGCGTGGAGGTCTCTACCCCGGTTTCTGAGCCGAGATCAAGATCGACGTGATCTTCCATACGGATCTGTCCGCGTAGAAAGGCGCCGTCTTCAGTTACAAAGGAAGTAGTTACAACATCGCCCCATACCCGCCCGGTGACACGGATTTCCAGCTTCTGGGTGGTGATATTGCCACGCACCGCGCCGGCCACGATGACGGTACTGGCGCGGATGTTCTCACAGGTCACCCGCCCGCTTTCACCAACGACCAGCATACCGCGCAAGCCGATCTGCCCCTCAAAGGTGCCTTCTATACGCACCCCTCCCGCACCGCTCAGTTTACCTTCCCAGATGACACCCGGACCCAAAACAGAGGTAATACGTTCGACCGCCTGGACGACCGGCGCTGGAGTGCCTTGTTGTGTGGTTGAATTACGCTTGAACATAATATGAGTTTGGACCCGAATTCTGACTGGTTGGTTTTAATGACAGAAAACAATTGTACCTTGAAACCCATGCATTTTCGCATGGGGTCTTTGCCCGCGACTTAGCCTGTCTATTTTGATGGGGATTTTGGTAACCGTACTTGGCGTAAAAAAATGCCGTCGATCAGAATGAGGGGGCATTCAGATCAACGACATCCTTATTTTCTAACATTTTCGCCAAAGTGTCAATAGAATTGGGACACAAAATTGATACAAACCAAGAAACAAAACCACTCCGCCTGCCCTGCGCACTGCAAATCAGCAGCGAACTGGAGACTTGACCCGGGTGACTGTTTTCGTCACGCGAACCCACTTGAAATGTCGTGTGGTCCCGGGTTAGGATTCCTTGGCCCGGGGATCTGCTGCAGCCATGATGTTATAGCCGCTGTCGACGTACAACACTTCGCCGGTCACATGCGCAGCCATATCTGAACACAGGTACACAGCGGCATTGCCGCAGTCTTCAGCCGTGACATTTTCTCGCATGGGAGCCATATCAGCAAAATTCTTATACATGTCACGGAAACCACTGACACCCATCGCCGCCAGGGTGCGGATCGGACCAGCAGATATGGCATTAACCCGGATGCCCTGCGGGCCAAAATCCGAGGCCATGTAACGGGTCGAGGCTTCCAGGGCGGCTTTGGCCAC
>CAZLJB010000542.1:0-3037 GCA_964559195.1 uncultured Anaerolinea sp.
AGACGGCGCCCACCACCGCGATGGTCAGCCCGCGTGGGCCAAAGCAGCGGCTGTGGTAGTCGAACAGGTCGGCGCGGGTGATGGCACGGATGGTTTCAGGGTAGCCGTCATCGGGGCGGGCGTAGGGATGCGGGCCGTAGATCAGCTTGTCGAAGGCCATGGAGGCCAGCGAGCCGGTATCCTGGGCGCGCAGGGCCAGTCCGGTCAGCATCTGGGTGCGCAGTCGTTCAATCTCTTCGGCTGGGAAGGCGGGCTGTCGCAGGCAGTTGGAGATGAGCTGGAAGAGCAAGGGCAGGTCTTCCACCAGGGCGTGCCCGCTGAAGCCGCTGTTGTGGGTTCCGGCTGAAAAGCCCAGCTGTGCCCCAACCGATTCGAGTGAGTCGTAAATTTCTTCAAAGCTGGCAGTCTGGGTGCCGCGCATCAGGGCCGCGGTGGCAAAATCGGCCAGGCCGAGTTTTTCGTCGGGATCAAACAGGCTGCCGGTGGTCAGATAACCGCTCAGGCTGACCGACGGGCTGTTGAAGTTGGAGCGCATCAGGATGGTGATCTGGTTGGGCAGCACCAGGCGGGTGATGTCCTCCGGGCCGGGCAGAGATTGGATGGTGGTCATTGTTCTACTCCTGCGCCGTCTGGTAGATAGGTTCCCACCACGCGCGAACGGGACTGGAAGAAGGTTTGGGCAGCGCGCTGAACATCGGCAGGGGTGACCTGGCTCAGTTTTTCGAGGTAAGAGGTAAACCAGTTGTAGTTGGCGAACATTTCGGCGTAACCGAGCCAGAAGGCCTGGTTGGTGATATTTTCGGTGCCAAAGGCGAACATGGCGCGGGCTTGTTTGATGGCGCGTGCCACCTCGGCCGGGTTGACAGGCTCGTCCTGCAGGCGCTTGAGTTCGTCATCCAGGGCGCTCAGGGCGTGTTCGAGCTGGTTGGTGGGGTGTGCGGTGATGGTGAAGGTGTACATGAATGGGTCGATGGTGGCGGTTGAGCCGCCATGCACACCGACTGCCAGTTCCTTATCGATAATGGCGCGGTACAGGCGCGAGGTTTTATTGGAAATGCCGCCACCCCCGAACATATTCAGGTTGCTGGGGCCGGCCAGCAGGCTGTCGAGCACGGCCAGGGCGAAAAAATCTGGATCGGAGGCGGCTGGGGCGCGGTAGGCCACTTGCAGGAAGGCGGTTTCGCCGGGTCCTTCAACCGTCAGCCGGACTTCGCCGGGTTGTTCTGGTTCAGGGCGCTGCAGGCGCGGCGGGGTGGGGCCGGCCGGGATTTCGGCGTACAGTTCGCGCAGGCGGGCCAACATCTGGCCGGTTTCAAAGTCGCCAGCCAGGGCCAGCACGGCGTTGTTGGGCTGGTAATAGGTTTGGTAGTGGTTGTAGAGCTGTTCGCGGGTCATGCTGAGCAGATCAGCCATATCGCCGATGATTTCGTGGTGGTAGGGGTGGACGCGGAAGGCGGTCTGCTGCATGGCTTCGCCTAACAGGAAGAGCGGCTCGTTTTCGCTGCCCTCACGTTCCGAGATGATGACGGTGCGTTCTGAATCGACTTCCTGGGTTGAGAATTCGCTGTTGCGCATGCGGTTGGCTTCCAGGCGCATGGAAAGGTCGATACGGGCGGCGGGCATGGTTTCGTAGAAGGTGGTCCAATCCAGGAAGGTGAAGGCGTTCCACTGGCCGCCGTCGCGGGCGATGGCCTTATCGAGCATGGAGGCCGGGAATTGGGCGGTGCCTTTGAACTGCATGTGTTCGACCCAGTGCGAGGCGCCGGTCAGCCCGGTCGGCTCGTCTTTTGAGCCGACGCGATACCAGATCCACTGGCTGATGAGTGGGGCAGTGTGGATTTCCTTGAGGAGGATTTTTAAACCATTTTCCAATGTCACTTCGGTACAGTCTGTCATCTGTGCTCCAGGTAAAAATATTCAGTTAGCGAACCCAATAACCATGAATTAGTGCAAGGGGGTGGGTATGTTATGCCCCCGAGGAACGGGTCTGTAGGCAGCGGCGTTCCAGAAAAACATCCGCAATTGTAAAAAAGATCCAGGCTAGCCTGTGGCGGCCAGGCAGGTGGTTTACTTAAAGTAGGAGGCGCACCAGGCCGAGTAGGGTTCGCACAGCGGCAAATCCTGGGCAGTTTTGATCTGGGGCTGCATCAAAGTGTAGAAGGGTGCCACCACTTGCTGCAGGCCGATGAAGGGTTTGTGCAGCTCGGTCTGTTGCAGCGGAATGTCAATCGGGACCGTGATGTTGATCGGGACGCTGGTGGTGACCGGGACGCTCAGTTCAAGATGGATGGGCAGGTTCGTGCCAGCCGGCAGGATGATGTTGGCTGGGCTGTTGATGGTCATGCCGCCGGTGTTGATGCGTACATTGGCGCCGCTGATGGGCGTGTTCTGGGTTAACACCACCACGGTATCCTGGCTGATGGGCAGGGTGAAATTGATCGGGATGGTATCCGAGACGTTGATGCTGGTCTGGATGTGGGCCTGGTCCATATAGATGAAGTTCTCATACAAACCGCCCAGTAATTTGTCACCGACAATGGCCTTGAGGGCAAAGAACTCGCGTCCGAGCACGACCAGGGCCACGATCAAGAGCACGTTGACCAGCACTGAGATCAGGCTGGCGACGGTCCAAAAGGCGGGCAGGGTTTTGGCAAGTTCAAAGAAGGGTCTGCGGGCCGCCACGAGCCGCAGGGATCTGGGAGTGGCGAGCGGCGGCTGGCTGGCCGGTGGGACATAGACGTGGCTGGCCGGGTGCTGGAGGCTGGGCTGAGATTGAGGCTGAGGGGCTGGGAGCGGGGTGGAGATGACCTGCCTGGGAATATGGCTTTTGAAACGGGCAGCCGGGTCGGTGGCCAGCTCGGGGTGGATCGGCGCAGCGGCGCCGGTTCTGACCAGCCGGGGCGGGACCTGGTTGGGGTTTACCCGCCAGGCGAAGAGCCGGCTCAGCAGCGCGGTCATTTTTTCAACCATTGGCTTCCCTGGATTATTCATAAAACTTGCTCCTGTGGAATCCGTTTCCGTTTTCGGATTCAACAAA